>NZ_CAVG010000154.1 GCF_000438455.1 Nosocomiicoccus massiliensis | reverse complement strand
GACTGTAGCGATGTTATGAATATTTCCCTTGTCAATGTCGCTTTGAGTTATAGTGTACTCTTTAGAAACAGTGATTGACTCACCAGGTACTAGTGTTGTTTTGTCAAGTTCGATGTCTCCGCCAAGCATTGGGTCGTCTAACACGATATTCTTCATTGTTACATTACCGTTGTTTGTCACTTTAAAGTTATAAGTGACCACTTGACCGACTTCTGTAACTTCTTTAGTGTCGCTTGTCTTCTCTAGTGTTAACTGAGGGTCTTGTGTTCCAACAACTGTTACATCGTCTTCATCTGTTGAAGTATTTCCTTTTGGATCTTCACCTTTAACTGTAGCTATGTTGTGGACATTACCTGAGTCAATATCATTTTGTGTCACAGTGTAATCTTTAGAAACTGTGATTGACTCACCAGGTGCTAGTGTTGTCTTGTCAAGTTCGATGTCTCCACCGAGCATTGGGTCATCCAGTTTAATTTTATTTAAAGTAATGTTACCGGTGTTTTTAATTTCAAACGTATATGTTACTTTTTGTCCTACGTTAGTTATTGTATCAACATCACTTGTTTTAGTGAGTTCAATTTTTGGTTCAGCAATTAGCGTATTTGTAACATCAAAAGTTTCTTTACTATAAGTCGTAGTATAGCCATCGACTGAAATTTCTTTAATGTAGTAATCATACATTTGGCCAATTGATGAATACGCTGGCTTCATTCCAAAATCGTATTTCCATTCGTCATTTGAATCAGGTGTTACTGTAACGGTATCAACGAGAGTACCATTAGAACGGTCTCCTGTTGTTCTGTATAATTCGAGTTCTATTTCAGATGGACGATTCGATTCTCCACCTTTGTCTTCCCAAATTTTTGTACCACTTATGGCAAAGGTGATACCTTGAACTTTAGGTACAATAAATTCTCTTGATGGAGAATTTGGATCTTTAGTATTAGGGATAAGCGTTGTTGTACCGTTTGAAGGGAAATAATCCTCACCGTTAAAACTCTCTTTATCAGTGTTGATATTCACTTTATATCGAATATTTATAAACTGATCTTTACCAAGCATCAAGCTGCCGAGTGTGATCGTGTTATTTTCATATTCTACAGTAACTCCTGTTAAGAGTTTAGGGTCTGAAGCAGAAAGATAATACGATCCATCTGTAAGTTGATCATTAGACGCTCGTTTAAATTGACCATCTGTCAGAGCAAGGTCCACATATTCACTCATTGGGTCTGTTACTTTACCATTTTGGATTGTACCCGTAATATTTTTTGAAAGACTAGTAAGAATGTCAGCAAGTTCACTTGCTTGGCCAGCACTATAATATTGATCAGGTGAAGATGCGATATTTTGCATCACGTATGTAACTTGTTCTTTAGTTGCTCCAGCGTCACCAGTTAACTCAATACCGATTGAGTACATATTAATGCCACTACTTTGAATAGCCTTTGCTTCAGTAATAGTGTTTGTACCGTGGTTTTTATTAGTTTCATAATTGAAACTTGTTCCATTTCCCTTAAGTACACCTTTCTCATAACTTATTGTTGGGGAACCATCAGTAATTGTAATAATGATTTTATTTTTTGCGTTACTCGAATTTAGGATTTCTTTTGCAACTTGCAAACCTTCTTGAATATTTGTTCCACCATCATTCGCACGGCCTCTATCTCTAGGAGTATTTGTAGGTACTTTATTAATCAATGTGTTTGCACTTTTTGTGAGTGTTTTGTAGGAATAGTTATCAGTATTCCCAGCATAGATTTGGTTTTTTCTTCCATCTAAAACGTTTGTACCAAACGTAACTAATGCCATTCTGATATTGTCGTTGTCAGCTGTCAGAGTCTGATTAATAAAGTTCGTTACTGCCTGTTGTGCGATTGTAACTCTATTATTAGTCGTCATACTATTTGAGTTATCGTATACAAGTACGATATCTGTAGGTTCTTTTACTAATTTTTCCTTACCTTGTACTTTTAAGTCTATGAAGTATTCACCAGGAGTGCCAGTATAGGTAGCTTTCTTAGAAATGATAGAGTCTTCGAACTCTTGAGGGGTTTGAGGGTTAATTACTCCGCCGGAGTCATTTGGCTCTACTTGTTCAGTTCTATCGGCGGCCAATGCTCGATTATTCTCCGTCAGGAGCGGAGATATTGAACTAAACATGCTTGATGCAATGATCAAAAGTGACAATGTGACCATTAGAACTATTTTTGAAAATGATTTTCTTAGCATTTTATATCACCTGTAAACCTTTCCATATATTATTAATAATATTACATATATTTTACCATACTTTTTAAGGCAGATGGTTGTTTTATATAGTTATAAATTTTTTTGATAATAAGTTATAGAATATATTGTGATTGCAATCATACAATACTTTGTAACTTTATGACTTCTAACATTTTAATTAATCACAAAATTAAAGACCATTATTATCTAAATATTCTATTAATACATATATATTCATTTTATATAATTTAAGATCTTTTATGTGATATTATGTAAAATGCTTCTTACTATATTGTATGCGATTACATTTTTGTTGACATTAACTTATTCGAGAAATAAACTATCATTCTTTCTATCTTAACACCAGAAAGGTTGATCCCAAACTTTTAATGATTGTCCTAAGCTTTTCTCTTTTGCTGATTTATAGAGTTTATATCCCCATGATATGTCTTCTACAGCCATTCCTCCTGCGAGGAAGACGATTTTTTCTTTCTCATCTTTACGCCCTTCTTCGTTACCACTGACAACCTCACCGATTTTGACATTTGTTCTCCTCCTTAAAAACGCTTTCATTTATGTGAGAGTAATTTTATCATATTTTTAAATTGTCTAAAAACTAAAGCATTCATGATAGGAGATATTTGTTTTATGATACACTTAATATGAAGAGATATATGATATTTGTGGGTGAAAAAATGGACAACTATTTTGAGCAAGGAAACTTTGAACCGTTTGTGTATAAGCGATTGAATGAGGTTATTGATACTTACAAGAATGACGCGGATAGTTACGTTGTTTTCGACTATGATAATACAAGTATTATTATGGATATTGAAGACGATTTAAACGTTTATTTGATGGAACATTTAGCATATCGCCTCACGCCTGAAGTGTTATATGAAACGTTAACGAATCCAGATTATCGTGAGGAGTTATATCAAACGTTTGATCGTCGGTTTAAAAATGCGACAGGTTTTAATTTAGCTGAAGATATTTATAAGGAATATCAGTGGTTATACGACAATTACATTAGTCTAGAAAATCGTTCAGAGGATCTTTTAAAAAAGATTAAAGAGACAGAACACTACAAAACGTTTAGAGCAAAGTTAAGGTTGTTTCATACACATGTTAACGGCAAATTATCAAGGCGACCGTCTAATGGCTGGATGACGTATTTATTTGCAGGTCATACGGTCGATTCATTTAAAGAGTTATGCCGTAGTTGTATTGAAGAATCACTAGAAAAACCGTTTGAGAAAGTGACGTATGAAAGTTCAGAAAATATACCTGGAAAATCAGGTGTTGTCACTTCTACTTTTAAATCGGGATTATCAGTTCCTGAAGAATTGTTAAACTTATATCGCGCGTTTACAAATAACGGAATTACGACTTATATCGTAAGTGCAAGTCCGAGAGTATATGTTGAAGTCGCAGCTGAAATGCTTGGGCATTCAGTAAAGGTAGACAATATTGTCGCTATGGAATTTGAAGAAGATAACGGCGTTATAACGCCTGTTATGAAAGCAGACTCACCAATCACAAAAGGTCCTGGTAAAACAGAGGCGATACAAAAGTTGATTATGCCAAAGCATAATGGTAAACAGCCTGTGGCGATGTTTGGCGACAGTATCGGCGATTACGATATGATGCAAACGTTTACCGAAACACCGCTATCTGTTATTTTTAACCGTCATATGACAGATGACTTTAAACAGTTAATCGATCTCGCAATTGAACAATATAATCAAAAAGATGCACGCTTTGTATTACAAGGACGCGATGAAAATACCGGTGTTCTTATACCGAGTCAATCATCTATTTCATTTGGAGAAACTGAACCAAAATTATAAATCAAAGGAGTGTTTCACGTGAAACGCACATTTAACTTATCAGCAGGCCCAGCAATGTTACCGACATCCGTTTTAGAACGCGCACAAAAAGAGATGTTAGATTATAACGGAACAGGTATGTCTGTAATGGAGATGAGTCATAGAAGTAGTTACTTTGATAACATTATCCAAGATGCTGAAAAAAATTTAAGAGAATTACTTAATATTGGCGATAATTATAAGATTCTCTTTTTACAAGGTGGAGCGAGCCAAGCATTTTATACCTTAGTTATGAACTTAAAACAATCTGGTAAAGTCGCATACATCGATAGTGGTAACTTTGCTAAAAAAGCATTAGAAGCTGCTGAAGAATTAAAAGACGACTATGGACTTGAAGTCGACGTCGTTGCATCATCTAAAGAAGATGGCTATAAGTCATTACCAAACTATCCAGATACGTTAGATGGTTATGATTACTTGCATATTTGCTCAAATAACACGATTGAAGGGACACAGTTTAAAGAGTTCCCGATTTATAAGGATATTCCTTTAGTCTGTGATATGAGTTCGGATATACTTTCACGTCCATTTAATATCAACGATTTTGGAATGATCTATGCAGGTGCTCAAAAGAACCTCGGTATTGCAGGATTAACGCTCGTTATTATTCGAGAAGACTTACTCGGACTAAATGATATCCCTAAAATGTTTGACTACAAAGTCTTTAGCGATAAAAACTCGATGTATAATACACCGTCGACTTACCCTATTTATATTCATAAACTCGTGACAGATTGGTTGTTAGAAATTGGTGGCTTAGAAGAGATTTATAAGAGAAACCAAGAAAAGGCACGTATTTTATATGACTACTTAGACGAGTCAACACTATTCGTACCTACTGCAGATAAAGACGCGCGTTCACTGATGAACGTCAAGTTTTCTACAGGAAACGACGAGTTAGATAAAGAATTTGTAGCATATACGAAAGAAAATGGTTTTGAAAATATTAAAGGACATCGTTCAGTCGGTGGTATGCGTGCATCTATTTATAACGCATTCCCTATTGAAGGTGTAGAAGCGCTCGTACAACTAATGAAGAAATTCGAAGAGGAGAATTAAACCATGTCACAATTTGACATAAAAACATTTAACAGTATCGCAATTGAAGGTTTACAACGTTTTACAAAAGACAAGTACACAATCAACGAAACAGACGATCCGTCAGCAATTATTTTACGTAGCTATAATTTACATGATGAACCAATTAGTGATAGTTTACTTGCAGTAGGTCGTGCAGGAGCAGGTTATAATAACATTCCAGTAGATAAATTATCTGAAGCAGGCGTTGTTGCATTTAACGCACCAGGTGCAAATGCGAACTCCGTTAAAGAACTCGTATTAACATCACTAATCTCACATGCAAGAAATACAATTGAAGCGTCACAATGGGCTACAGAGCTTACTGGTGATGATATTGCTACACAAGTCGAAGACGGTAAAAAGAAATTTAAAGGTCATGAAATTAAAGGTAAAACGCTAGGCGTTATCGGTCTTGGTCAAGTAGGTTTACTCGTTGCGAACGATGCAGAAAACCTTGGCATGGACGTAATTGGATATGACCCTTACATTAGTGTCGATGCTGCATGGAACATTAACCGTTCGGTGACGAAAGCATCGTCAATCGACGAAGTGTTACAAAAAGCGGATTACATTACGATTCACGTGCCATATTTAGACAGTACAAAACATATGATCGACTCAACAGCGATTCGTCAGATGAAAGCAACGGCAGTATTATTAAACTTCTCACGTGCTGAAATTGTAGACGAAGATGCACTTGTAAAAGCATTAAATCATAATCGTCTCGGTCACTACATTAGCGACTTCCCAAATGAAACAGTACTCGGGCAAGATAAAGTAACGCTACTCCCTCACCTCGGTGCATCAACAGGAGAGTCTGAGAAAAACTCAGCAGTAATGGTAGCAAATGAGTTAAAAGACTATTTAGAAAATGGAAATATCGTAAACTCAGTAAACTATCCAAGAGTCTCAATGACACTATCGTCACCGTTACGAATTGCGGTATGTAATAGAAATATTAAAAACATCATTGCATCACTTACAAAACTATTATCTGAAGAAGGACTTAATATTGATCGTATTATAAACAAATCACGTGGAGATTACGCTTATACGTTAGTGGATATCACTGAAGCGGATGAAGAAAAAGTAAAAGACCTCATCCAAGAAATCGAATCAAAGGACGGAATACTAAAGGTTCGACTCATTAAGAATTTGGAGCATGATGCATGGTATAACTAAGAAGTAACGCTAGGCGTTACTTCTTTTTAAAAGGAGAATTAATATGAAAGTTAAGTCTAAAGGAATTAATGATTTTACTAAGGCTGAGTTGGAAGAATTAGCTGCAAATGGTCAAGTTATCGATGTGCGTTCTACGTTAGAACGTTTTTTCGGGAAGGTTAAGGGTGCAACGCATGCACCGCTTATGAAGGTTTCTAACTTTGATGGACCTAAAGATAAGACGTATTACGTATATTGTGCAAGTGGTTTGAGAAGTCAAAGAGCATGTGAAGAACTAGCTGCTAAAGGTTATAAGACAGTTAACTTAAAGGGTGGCTACGGCTCATTTACAAACAAATAAAATAACGCCCATCGTTTTTAATAATAACGGTGGGCGTTATTTTTATGCTTTTATAATACAACC
>NZ_CAVG010000153.1 GCF_000438455.1 Nosocomiicoccus massiliensis | reverse complement strand
AAATAAAAGGGGGTAATTCTTATGAGAAGAGTACTGATTTCTGGTGGCACAGGCCTTGTTGGAAATAAAATTATAGATAACTTTAGCGATGCTGAATTTTACGTCTTAACACGTTCTGATAGAGATAATACAGATAATGTCACGTATGTTAACTGGTCTGAAGACGATTATTTAAAAGAAGTGCCTGAAGTTGATGTTGTCATTAACTTAGCGGGCGCAAGTATTAGTCAGGTTTGGACAGAGGAAAACAAAGAAAAAATCGTCCAGTCAAGAGTTAACTCTACTCGTGCATTAAAACGAATTATAGATAACCAAGTAACAAAGCCATTTTTAATCTCAGCAAGTGCAGTTGGATATTATCCAACGTCTAAAACAAATCGATATACTGAATATGACAAATATGAACCGTTTGATTTTTTATCTAAAACAGTACATGTATGGGAAAATGAAGCAAAGAAAATTGAAGATACAGGTGTAAAGGCTGCGTACACGCGATTTGGTATTATTTTTTCAAAAGAAGGTGGCGCATTGCCTTTAATTGCTTTACCTTACAAATTATTTGTCGGTGGTAATATTGGTGATGGTCATCAGCCATATGCATTTGTGCACATTGAAGATCTCGTCCGTGCTTTAGAATTTATAGCAGATAAAGAATTGACAGGTGTGTTTAATATTACTGCACCCTATCCAGCGACCCAAGAAATTGTGGGTAAAAGTATCGCGAAGACGATTAAACGTCCACACTTAATACCAGCACCAAAGCTGTTATTTGAAATGATACTTGGAGAACAATCGAAACTTATTACTGAAGGTCAACGTGCGTTACCAAAACGTTTAATTGAAGAAGGCTTTAAATTTAAATTTGAGACGGTTGAAGAAGCAATCCGTGATCTATATGGCAAGTAGATTTGAGTTAGAAAAACTATGGCGCGAGGAGAAGTACAAAGTGATGTACTTCAGCCAGCGCCATTATAATTTAATAAGAGAGTTGTTAAAAGGCGATCCAAGTATGGAAGAACTTGAAAGTCATATTCAAGAAGCTTATTCACTAATGCCGACAAAGGGTTCGGAGACAAACGCTTATGAACATATGTGGGGTTACTTTAAAAAGCGCGCAACTACTGAAGAGAAGAAAAAGTTTTTTGCATTACTTGAACATGCTGAAGATGACCGAGTAATAAAAATATATCTATATGACCTTGCGAAAAAGTATAAAGTTAACTATTTAACCGATAGTACGATATTAAATGGCAAGTAATCGAACAGGAGAAAAAGTATGTTTCTAGCATGGAATGAAATTAAAAGAAATAAGCTAAAATTTAGTTTAATAATAGGCGTACTCGTTTTAATTAGTTATTTACTATTTTTGCTTTCAGGGCTCGCAAAAGGACTGATCAACATGAATACTGAAGGAATAGATGACTGGCAGGCGGACGCTATCGTATTAAATAAAAACGCGAATGAGACGATTCAACAATCAAAATTTAATGTCTCACTTGTTGATGATAAGTTTAAAAAAAGTGCACAACTCAAACAAACAGGTGTCATTGTATCGAATAACAAGAAAGAAGAAAATGCTATTTTCTTTGGTACAGAAGAGGCCTCATTTTTAGTACCGAAGATAATTGAGGGGGAAACCCCACAGCATGAAAACGAAGTATTAATCGATAAATCTTTAAAAGAAAAAGGATTTAAAGTTGGAGATAATCTAGAACTTACACAAGTTGATGAGGTATTAAAAGTCGTTGGAGTAACTGAAAGTGCAAAATTTAATGCATCCCCTGTAATTTTTGGAGATTTTGAAACGTTTTTAAAAATTAACCCAATGTTAAGTGAAGATGAAACAAATGCAGTTGTCGTTAAAGATAAAGATTTTAATGATGTGAAATTAGATAATGATTTAGAAGTTTTAGCAATTGAAGATTTTATTGAGGGACTTCCAGGCTATAAAGAGCAAAATTTAACATTAAACTTTATGATAGGTTTTCTATTTGTCATATCGATGACAGTC
>NZ_CAVG010000152.1 GCF_000438455.1 Nosocomiicoccus massiliensis | reverse complement strand
ATTTGGAGTGTTAAAAGCACAAGGATTTACTAACGGTGACCTCGCAAAAGTAATGATATCACAAACGTTTATTCTATCAGCAATTGGTACAATTATTGGATTATTATTTACACTCATCACAGCGTTAGCACTTCCTGACATTGTTCCAATTAAATTTGAATATTCAACGCTTGCGTTATACGGTGCAATTTTAATCGTCGTTTCTTTACTCGGTAGTCTATTTTCAATATTTACAATAAGAAATATCGATCCATTAGAAGCGATTGGATAGGAGAATACTATGTTAAAATTTGAAGAAGTCTCAAAAGAATTTAAAGATGGTAAAGAAATTATTGAAGCGGTTCAGCCAGTTTCCTTAACTTTAAATAAAGGAGAATTAGTCGCAATTATTGGACCCTCCGGTTCAGGGAAAAGTACATTTTTAACGATGGCAGGAGCACTACAAAAGCCATCAAAAGGTATAATTTCAGTTGATGATGAAAAAATCACTAATTTAAGTGATAAAAAACTTGCAAAGTTGCGGTTAGAGAAAATAGGATTTATACTTCAGACGTCAAACTTAGTGGATTTTTTGACGGTGTCAGAGCAGTTTGAGCTATTAAAGAAATATAAAAAAGATGTTATATCTGATAAAAAATTAAACAAGTTACTTGAACGACTAGATTTAGACAAAACAAAAAATCAATTACCATCAGAAATATCCGGTGGACAGCGACAAAGATTTGCGATTGCTAAAGCGTTATATACAAATCCTGCGATAATATTAGCAGACGAGCCAACCGCATCACTTGATACAAATAACGCTTTAGAAGTGATGGAAATTTTACGTGAACTTACAAAAGAAAACGATAAAACAACGATTTTTGTGACACATGATAATCGTCTCATTCAATATTCTGACCGTGTATTCGAGATGGTTGATGGTAAGCTAACAGAGACAAAACAGTAGTATATGGAGGATATAGAATGTTTAGTGTGGATGAATCCTTGACCTTGAAAATAGTAATTACTATCTACTTTCTATTTTTAATAGTGATGACATTATTTCTTGGTCGTAAGGTGAAGACTTACGAAGATTATAATATCGCAAGTAGAAATGTATCGATGTTTCCGCTGATACTGACATTTGTTGGAACAGGTGTCGGTGGTGCGACACTTTTAGGGTATACAGAAAATGGTCGTGTACTCGGAATGGGACAAATGTGGATACATATAACGATGTTATTTGCGGTTATTGTACTTGCTGCATTATTTCTAAAGAGGATTCGTTTAATCGGAGAAGAGTACAATATGGTCACAATTGGAGATTTCACTGCTTTGAAATACGGTGAATCGGCAAGAATCCCAACAGCAATTAGTTTCTTGTTTGCATATTGTTCAATGACAGGAATGCAGTTTGTTGCGATTGCATCTATTTTAAATTTAACAATTGGCTTAAATATGACTGTAGGAATTATTTTAGGCTGGCTATTCTTAAGTTTTAAAACATATGTTGGAGGATTAAAAGTTGTCGTATGGCAAGATGTTATACAAGGACTTTTACTTACAGGCGGTATTTTTATTTTGCTTATAGGAGTACTGCAACAATTAGATAGTTATAGTCAAATGATTATAAATGCAGAGTCAATGGGTGAAAAAGCAATGCTTAGCGTTACGAATATAACGCCGAAAGAAATACTCGTTTACCTATTAACACTTGCATGCTATCAATTTATTAGACAAGATGTATGGCAAAGAATATGGGCAGCAAAAAGTTTAAATACAGCGAAAAATGCGTATTGGATCTCAATGGTTATTGCGATTCTTTTAGGTGCTATTACGATATTAATCGGTATTTATAGTAAATATGGTTTAAACTTAGAAGTAGAAGAAACGTCGCTGACGTTCTATTATGTCGTACAATCGGTATTTCCGTTCTCTCTTGTTATATTTATGATTGTAATATTACTTGCCGCTGTGATTTCAAGTGCGGATTCGTTCTTTATTGCAGGTTCTTCATCTGTCGCGAACGATATAATTAAACCGAACGTCAAAACAAAAGATGATAAAAAGATGCTGAAATATAGTAGACTGTCAGTTGTTATTGTTTCTGTAGTATCACTCATTATGGCTTTAACGATACCAGGACTTGTCAATTTAATGGTTACAGGTACAGCAATGTCAGTATCAGGATTACTTGTTCCTGTTACAGCAGGATTATTTATGAAACGTGTATCAAAAGTAGCAGGACTTTACTCAATGTGGGCTGGGCTTATTACTGCAATCATTTGGCAGATACTTAGCCATCCATTTGGACTCCATCCAATTATGATAGGATTACCAGTTTCACTAATTGTATTTATATTAGTTTCAAAAATGAAAAAAGAAACAACGCCTACCGTTACCAATTAATAATGGTAGGCGTTGTTATATGATAAAACTCTTTCGGATAGTTGCAGTTAACTTTAATTGACTTCGTCAATTAAAGTAACGCATAGCGTTATAAATTCTCTGCCTCTTCTAAAATATAAAGTCTGAGTCGATCGATTGTTTCTTTAATATCATCTTCTGTAGTTTCCGGATGAATCGTACAGAGACGGAACACTTTTTTATTGTTTAGTGTCGTTGTGTATGCGACTGCGTATCCTGAGTCTGCAAGTTTTTTAGCGGCGATATTATTTAAGTGGTCATTTTGTTCATCCGTAAATGAGTCGTTATAATATCTAAAACTTAATATCGCAAGACTTGGTTTAGATATAATCTCAAAATTCTCTAATGACGTAACATAATTTTCTGTGAAGTGAGCGAGTTCTTGGCCATAGTCGATACGTCTTCTAAACTCGTCTTCACCAACAACTTGTAACGTTAACCATAATTTTACAGCACGTGCTGGGCGCGTAAGTTCGATACCGAGCATCTCTGGATCGATAACGTCATCATCTGATGTGATGTCGTCAAGATACTCTGCTTTTTCACCATAACTGTTAATGAGGTTGTATTTATCTTTTACGATAATCATTGCACAACTATACGTTTGGAAGAGAAGTTTATGTGCATCCCAGGTAACGCTATCAGAACGTTCGATCCCTTTAAATAACGCCTTACCTTTTGTAGATAATAAATGTGATGCACCGTATGCCCCATCGACGTGCTGCCAAATATTATGTTCTTCACAAATATCAGCAATCTCATCGAAATCATCTACTGCACCTGTGTTCGTTGTACCAGCAGTTGAAATAACGAGTGCCGGTATAAATCCATTTTTCACGTCTTCCTCGATTGTTTCTTTTAAATGAGTAACGTTCATTGTAAAGTCTTCGTTATGATCAATGATACGTATATTATCCGTAGGGAATCCCGCTACATGTAACGCTTTACGACCTGAGTGGTGCGTTTGAGACGTTAAGTAAACGGTAGTTTGAGTGAGTTTGTCTAGCGTTACTTTTGCATCACGTGCTGTAACGACAGCCGTTAGATTCGCCATTGAACCACCAGATACAAAGACGCCCCCGCTTGGCTTCACTTCGTAACCTATTTTTTCTGCAAGATAGTTAATTAAGTTACGCTCGATACTAATTGGTAACGTCGCGTTTTTAAAGTTCGAAGCATGGATATTATTTGCAGTTGTTAAAATATCACCTAACCATGATAATCGTGATGCTGGACCAGGGATAAACGAAAACGCACGTTTATGATTTGGACGATATAAATAAGTTAAAACTTCGTTGTTTAACTCCGAAAGTACTTCATAAATATCCCTTCCAACTTTTGGGACTTCCATCTTTTCATACTTTTGAGTTAATTCTTTTGGTGCTTGTACAGTCGCTGGTAACTGACTGACGTCTCGATTTAAATATTTGTTGACCTCATCTCGAATTATCGTTTCTAGATCAAGGTTAGTTTCATTAAATGTCATTATGTTCACCCTTTCGTAGTCATAAGTAAATTATAACTGACTATGATTTGTTAAATCTATGAATAATAAGATGTATAATAGTTTTAAACATTCTGTTTTTACTAAAAACTATAGGAAGATACGCTAAAAAATGCTAGAATAGAAATAAGACTGTATGTTTTATAATTAATATATTGTAAAGGAGTAATGAAATTGTTCGTTTTAGGTGCAGTAACAGATTGGCTTGTTATGGGATTCTTTATTGCGATTCCGGTATTCATGCTCTTTTTCCTAGTCGCACTCGTGCTTGAGGAAAATAGTTACAATAAGAAGAAAAATAAATAATCCGTCTAATGAAAGTTAGAAGATACTCCCCATAAAACATGCAGCACGCTGTATTGCTTTACGGGGAGTATTTTTATATTAAAAATTCGGGAGAAAACGATGAGAAAAATTATATTATCAATGTGTTTAATACTCATCGCTGGTTGTTCAGCACAACCGGACGAGAAACCAAAAGAAACATCTGAAGAAAAAAATGAATCAATTGTTGAAGAAATTATTGATCTTGAAGAAGATTTATATCAATTAGAGAAAAACAAAGATACGCTTAAATCTATAAAAGAGATCGACAAAGAAATTAACGAATCATATTATAACGATAACTATACGTACGATAACCCTTTTATACGAGTAGATCCGTACGGTAATAGTCCGTTATCCGCATATGTAATGTTTAATACAGATGAACCGACGAAAGTAACGTATACCGTTATAGGAAAAACAGAAGATACGTCTTATACTTATGAGTCACCAAACTATGAAGTACGTCATCAAATACCGATTGTCGGTTTGTATGCAGGAACAGTGAACGAAGTTTTAATTACTGTAACAAATGAAAATGGGGAAGAACTTGAACACCAAATAGAAATTGAAACAGATGAATTAGATGAAGACTTCTACACTGTTGATACTGTTAAAGAAAAACAAATGAAAAGAATAGACGAACTGACTTATGTAAAAGCAGCAACTGGAGAATTGTTCGGAGTAGATCATGCAGGAGATATTCGTTTCGTACTTTCAAATATTTCGACTGAAGTATTTGAAATCATTGAAGAAACGGGTCACTTTATTTTAAATGTAACGCATGACGATACAAATGCGATATTCAATGAGCTGATTGAGATTGATCCAGTCGGGAAAATATATCGTGCGTATACTTACTCGCAGTCAAATTATGACGGAGAACGACCGCTTCATAACGACGTTATAACGCTTGAAAATGGCAATATACTGCTACTTACGCATAATAATGTTGATGAGCATAACTATGATGCTATGATAGAAGTTGACTGGGACAACGGTGAGATCGTGAATAGTGTTAATTTTAAAGAGGTATTCCCAGAAGCGTTATATAAGTATCACGTCGGTGATGATTGGTTACACGTAAATAACGTCGACGTATCAGACGATTCATTAATCATTTCTTTCTTAAATCAAAATATCATTGCAAAAATGAGTTATCCAGAAAATGAAATAGAATGGATAATCACACGAGACGATCATTGGCCGAAAGAAGATGATGGTTTAGGTGAAAAGATTTTAAGTGCTGAAGGTGTCGACTTACCGATGTATCCATATAGTATCGAAGTTTTACCAGACCAAGATAATAATGTTTCTACGACAGATATATTAGTATTAGATAATTACGAGAGCGATATAGATCAATACAGTAGAGTGATTCAATATCGTATATACCAATTAGAAGATAGAATTGAAGAGATTGACTCGTATCGTGAGCCGTTTTATAACAACGGAGGTAGCGTATACTTTGAAGAAGAAAATAATCGTGTGTTCGTAACGTCTTCAATGTCGAGTGAAGAGAACCGTATCACTTCTAACATTGTCGAACTCAGTCATGAAAATAATGATGTTATATCTGAAATGCGTATTGAACGACAGAAAGGCGATAACCATGATTCTATATATCACGTGTATCGCATGCCGTTACTATCAGAAAACTATATCGTTGACGTATTAGTCGAGCCTGAAGAGTAATTTATAAGCAAATTTAATAATTGAAACGACAAAATTTAGTATATTGGTATTTAGGAGTGATTATATGAAAAATGAACTATACGAATCTATTAAAAATAAGGATTATCATTTAATTAGAGAAAGTATTTATAGTATCGCGATACTAGATAAAAGACCTGCGACAAAAGGCCATATTTTAGTCATGCCGAAGATGCCGGTTGAAACATTTGGCGATATCGACAATAAAGTCGTACGCGGAGATCTAATGGCACTCATGCATAAAGTTGCGACGAAAGATATGGATAAAGATTATACAATCGTGTGCCATAACGGTGAATCTGCTGGCCAAACGGATTCACAAGTACACTTTCACTTTATCCCAAGAGATGACAATGACAATTTAAACTTTGATCTACCTCATGACACTTCAATTAATGTAGATGAGGTTTTAGAAGATATAAAAGCGAAAAGAGCAGAAAAATTAAAATAACGAGAAGGAAACCCTTCTCGTTTTATTTTTGTTGAAAAATAGAACATACGTTCGTATAATAAAATCAAGGAGATGGTAAATATGATCCTCGATTATAGAAATATTCCATACGAACAACTCGATTCAAACATCCCTATTGGCCGAGGGATGATTAAGTGGATGCCGTTTGCAACGATGCCTGAACAATACGAAAATGTAAATCAAATGATTCAAAATCAATTAAAAAAAGAGTATCCAAAGTTAACAGATGATGCACTTCAACATAATGAGCGCATGTTGCAATCATTGCTCGGTAAAAGAGCGATTATTCGATACTGGGCGAATGGGTATGAGATGATGATCGAATGTACGGTAGAAAGTATTATCAAGGAAACGAACATGATTATGGTGAATAAAGATGGTTCTCTACTCCCGATTTATTTTTATCACATTTATGAGGTTGAACAAGGTAGTAATTTATGGGCATAAAAAAGTGGCACCTTTCAGGTGCCACTTAATTTTTCTATGACTCTAATCGACTGAGTCGACTTGTAAGAGCTTTGTATTTTGGTGATTTTTCTTTTATCCAGAATAGTAATAAGATAAATAACATCGCACTCACAAGCATTGCGAGTAATACGTAGATGACTGTACTGAATTCGTGGTCGAATGCTTGGTTGAATATTGCTGTTCTGTAACCGATGACTGTATAAGACATTGGTAAGAATTCATATAGTTTTTGGTAAATCGCGTTTGTCGTTTCGATTGGGAATGTTCCCCCACTCGCTGATAATTGGACAATGAGTAAGATGATACTTAAGAATTTACCGAAGTTACCGAATAAAGTAACTAACGCACCAATCATCGTAATAGATAATAACGCCCATACATAGTTGAGTAAGAAGAATCTCCAGTGACTACCGATATCGACTTGCATAATGAAGTCAACGACGATCGTAATGAGTGATGAGATAATTAATGCATGTACCATATATAGGAGCATACGACTAATCCATGCTTTAAATACACCGGTATGTTCATCAAATATTTTGTTGTTTGGATAGACGACGTTAAACGTAATTGACCCAATGAATAAGCTGATTGCAACGATTAACGGTGCAAAGCTTTGTCCGTAGTTTTGAGTCTTAACTACGTTATTCGTTTCTAAATGAACGGGTTGTGCGATAGCTTTTGCACCCGCTTCAGTAAATGCTAGGTTTTCTTCCTCGATTTTATCGAGTACTTTTTTAAACTGCGTATTTATTTCGTTTAATGAGTCTGAAAGCTGTTGTGAACCTTGTTGTAACTCACCTAAACCGTTATTCAACTGTCCGATTCCATTCGCTAATTCGTTCGCACCATTTGCTGCTTCGCTTGCTCCTTGAGCAAGTTGATTTGCTCCACCACTTGTTTCGCCAGCACCTTGCTCTAATTGACTTTGTGCTTGGACAAGCTGTTGTCCTGAAGGACCTAGGTTTGGTGCAATTTGTTGAAGTTGCACAGTCATTTGTTGCTCACCTTGGTAGAGTTGACCTGCTCCTCCACTTAACTGATTTGCACCATCATTGAGTTGTCCGATACCATTGTTTAATTCATTTGCTCCTTGAGAAAGTTGCCCTGAAGCGTTGTGTGCTTCAATGAGACCAGCATTTAATTCATTTACTCCGTCTGTCAGTTGCTGAATTGCATCTTGTGCGTCTTTACTGTCTGTCTCTAAAGAGTTTAGTTGATCGACAATCGCTGTAATATAATTATCTGTAATTTCTTTACGTACTTCTTCGATAATGAAATGTCCTGCTTGCTCTGACATGAGAGAACCAATGAAGTTATGACCAGGGTTTAAGTTCAGAGACATTTCAACTTGCTCAGGATTATCTGTTAAGAAGGACATCGCTTTTTCAGACGTGTCTTCAGGAATCACGATATATCCGTACGTATCTCCTTTTTGTAACGCTTTTTTCGCAGTATCTAAATCAGTGAACTGCCAATCTAAGCGATCTTCCTCTTTTAATTCTTCTACTAAAGAATCACCGACATGGATTTCCTCGTGACCTTTGTCTTCGTTTACGATGTGAAATTTCATCTCTTCAGTATTTTCATATGGATTCCACATTGCACCTAAAAAGGTAACAGCGTATATAAATGGAAGTGTTGAAACGACTAGAAGAGAAATTAGTAACACAGGCGTTTTCCGTATAAACTTAAAATCTCTTAACATTTAATCACCTTTACTTTTTAATTTCTGTCAAAATAATGTGCACTGAGTACAATAAAATATTATAATACGCAATGAGTCGAATTACAAGAATTTTAATCAACATAGTGTATAATATTATACAAAGAATAAAACAGGAGCGATAGAAATGAAGAAAATGGATTTGCGAGTGATCAAGACGTTAAAACGTATCGATGAATCAATCGTCGAGCTACTTCGTGAGAAAAGTTTTGAAGATATCACAGTAAAAGACATTTGCGAACATGCGATGATTAACCGTGGAACATTTTATAGCCATTATAAAGATAAGTACGATCTCATTGACTCATATCAAAAAGAGTTAATCATTGGTGTGGAGGATGTGCTATATAGAAGTAAGGAAGTAACTCAAAAAGAAGAAGAAATGAAAGAGATACTTGAGGGGTTATTTGTATATATCGAGGATCATAAAGATAAAATATTTGCAACGGCGATTGCGGTCGGTCGATTACAATTTATAGAGGAGTTCTCAAAATATACGTATAAATTTTATGAGGCGAAACAAAAAGAGTATGGTATTACAATCGCTGAAGATAATTTTAGAAATTATCTCATTACGTATATGTCGAATGCACATATCGGCATTATACATCGCTGGTTAGAAGGTGGTTGTAAAGGGTCACCAAAAGAGATGGCTAATATCGTAGAGACAATCACAGTGAACGGAATTTTTAAATCACTCTTAGTAAATGAAGAAGTAGTTATATAAAGGAGTGCCTAGAGG
Source organism: Nosocomiicoccus massiliensis (assembly GCF_000438455.1). Taxonomy (GTDB): domain Bacteria; phylum Bacillota; class Bacilli; order Staphylococcales; family Salinicoccaceae; genus Nosocomiicoccus; species Nosocomiicoccus massiliensis. Next base: position 2,446 of record NZ_CAVG010000152.1, on the reverse strand, counting down.
CGCTCTTTTTTATATACATTTTAATTATTCAAAAAAATTAAAATCTTTTAACTATTTTATGAAAAGGTGTTGTAAACGGAAAGAAAAAGGTATACGATACTTAAATGACTCATATCAATTTTATAAAAATGAATGTCAAAAATAAGAAAAGGAGGAGTCAATATGTCCAACAATGAAATGGACCGTGGTCTAAAAGCACGTCACGTCTCTATGATTGCGATTGGTGGTGCGATTGGAACAGGGTTGTTTGTCGCGACTGGTGGTGTAATATCTCAAGCTGGACCCGGAGGGGCTTTACTTGCATATGTAATTATCGGTGTCATGCTTTACTTTTTAATGAGTACAATCGGGGAGCTTGCGACATTTTATCCAGTGTCAGGTGCATTTAGTGCGTTCTCGACGCGTTTTATCGATCCATCGGTTGGGTTTGCAATCGGATGGTTGTATTTAATTATCGGCGTATTAGTATCTGCGGTCGACATAATCGTTGCTGCAAACGTAATTACGTTCTGGGAAGCGATGCAGTTTCTTTCACCATTTGGCTGGAGTATCGTATTTTTCATTATCATCGTATTACTAAATATATTTACAGTAAAACTTTATGGTGAAGCGGAATATTGGCTTTCTCTTATAAAAGTTACTACGATTTTTGTGTTTATCGTATTCGGTGTATTAATGATTTTTGGAATCCTTGGCGGTGAAACGTACGGTTTTAAAAACTACACAGTTGGAGAAGCACCGTTCGTTGGTGGCTTTGCAGGATTCTTTAGTGTACTACTTATAGCTGGGTTCTCTGTCGGAGGTACTGAAGTTGTTGCGGTCACTGCTGGAGAATCTGACGAACCAGAAAAATCGATGCCTAAAGCAGTAAAACAAGTATTTTGGAGAATACTCATATTTTATATCGGTTCAATTGCAGTCATTTCAGCGATTTTACCATACACAGATCCGATGTTATTAAACGAAACCGGATCAGTAAACCAAAGTCCATTTACAATTGTGTTCGATAGAATTGGTATTGCATTTGCTGCGTCAGTTATAAACGCTGTTGTTTTAACAGCATTACTTTCAGCATCGAACTCGATGTTATACACAGCAAGTAGAATGCTATATTCACTCGCAAATAATAAACAAGCACCAGCATTTTTAGGGAAAGTTAACGAACGCACACGTTCTCCACTTTCAGCGGTCATTACAGTAATCGTTGCCGTGTTTTTAATTATTGTATTTTCTAATTTCAAAGAAAATGCGATTTTCTTCCTGTTAGAACTCGTTGGATCGCTGATCATTGTGATTTGGGGCTCTAATGTTTGGGCGCAAATTCGATTACGTAAAGCGATAAAAGTACAAGGTAAAAAAGTAGAAGACGTCTTACCATTTGTTGGTAAAGGCTATGTATTCGGTAAAATAATAGTGGTTTCAGTGCTATTATTACTATTCGTTGGTGGAGCTATTCCGCACTTATTAAACTTAGACTTTAAAAATGTCTTTGGACATTTCTTACCATTTATATTATTTGGAGTAGCAATTGTTATTCATAAATTAATAACAGGAAGTAAGATGGTCAAGCTGTCGGAGATAAACTTAGAACGAAAACGCACAGAATAAACTTAAAGAGTACTGATTAGTCAGTACTCTTTTTTTAGAGGTGAAACGATGATTATTACAACTCCGTTAAAGTACGATGCAGCATTGCGCGAGGAGACTATTGAGTTAGGAAAAAAGCACAATATAGAATTTGTTGAGCGTTATAAACAAAGCGTGAAACAACTAATGTCTAGAAGTAACGATATACTCATTATCGGAAAAGAAAAAGTGCAGTATATATCTAAAGAAGGTACATTTACGTATCACCCGAATTTTGCGCAAGTCCGTTTGCGACGTATATTAAAAGGGGAAGACGATCCGTTTTTAGAAGCGACAAATTTAACGAGTACTGATAAATTTCTCGACTGTACGATGGGACTCGCATCGGACAGTTTAATTGCAGCTTATGTAACGGATAGTGTTACATCACTTGAGTCTGTCTGTAGCATATATTTGACTGTATCAATAGGGTTAATGAAATACCGCTATACGTTACAGCAATTAGAGAATGCGGCAAAGCGTTTAACGACATATAATATAGACGCATATTCATACTTAAAAGAACAGCCAGATAATAGTTACGACGTCGTCTATGTCGACCCGATGTACGATGAAGCGGTACAATCTGAAGGTATACACTCGTTAAAGCAACATGCAAACTACGCAAGTTTAACTGAAGATTTAATCGAAGAAGCAAAACGTGTTGCAGCTAAAAGAGTTGTTTTAAAAGCACATTATAATAGTCCCTTATTTAAAAAATTTGGATTTATGCAGTGTATTCGTAAAAACACAGTATCGCATTACGGAGTTATACTCACATCATAGAGAATTAATATTCCATTCATACATATATTAATAG
>NZ_CAVG010000151.1 GCF_000438455.1 Nosocomiicoccus massiliensis | reverse complement strand
ACATATATTAATAGAATCATGAGATATTAATCTGTATAATGTAAATTGATATACAATTTCGTTTGCAATAGTTATTTTAAAGTGCATAAAAGAATTTAAAATTAAGGAGATTATTATGAAGATAGCATATATTATCGATAGTACGGCAGATCTCGATCAAGCTTATGAAAATCATCCAGATATTTATCGAGTGAGTCTTCACGTTACATATGAAAATGGAGACGTAGTTGAAGACTCTAAAGATGAAACAGAAATCCAAGAGTTTTACAGAAGGTTAAAAAAGAAAAGACGCCACCGAAGTCGTCTCAACCGACACCACAAGCATTTATTGACGTCTTAGATAAAATCGTAGAAAAAGGCTATGATGCAGTGATTGGTATTTCTTTATCTGCAAAACTTAGTGGGACATTCCAAACGATGCAGATGATTATGGAAGAGTATAAAGATAAGATCCAAGTGTATTCGATCAACTCTGAAAACACATCATACGTCATTGGTAGCATGATAGAACAAGCGATGGAACTTGATGAATCAGGTGCTGGAATCGACAAGATTGTCGAACACTTAAAGTGGGTAGCAAGTGAATCTGAAGTATATTTACTCGTTAAAGATCTACACAACCTTGTAAAAGGTGGTCGTCTCGGTTCTGCATCGGCAGTTCTCGGCTCGTTATTACGCATTCGTCCAATTATGAAGTTTGATAACGATGAAGGCGTTAAGTTATATGAAAAAGTACGTACAGATCGTCGTGTCATGGCAAAATGGGTGGAAATATTAGTTGAAAAGTATGAACGCTTTAAGGGGAATTTAGATGTCGTAGTTGTTCACGGTGACGTGGAACAAGACGCATTAAAAATTGTTGAAAACTTTAAAGAAAAGTTCCCCGATATTAAATACCGAGTCTATTACTTAGGATCAGTACTTGGAGTACATGGTGGTAATGGCGCAATTGGCATGGCGTTTATTCCAAATAAATACGTAGAGTAAATGAAAAGGAACGCTTCCTAACGAATAGGAAGCGTGCCTTAAAACTAGTATAATTCAAAAAGTTTAACTTTTCGGTAGCACATCAATTACTTCGCTGTTTTTTACTGGATAGTTTCTAAATACATATGACATCACAAGTCCTACTGCAAAACAGATTAGAGCTGTAATTAATGCGTATTTAACAACTTCCATTGCTGGGTTAAATCCAAACATAACGAGTAGTCCTGGAGTTGGTGCCGCTGTTCCTGGAGCATCATTTACGAGTCCAGAGTAGGCGAGCACCATACCGGCTAACCCACCACCTATGAAATTAGTCACATAGATCGGTACCGGGTTAGCTGAGACAAGATCGGCTTTAGATAGTGGTTCAATCGCAATTGAAATCACTGATTTTAAGTTACCGATTTTTAATCGGTGTAAGATTGTTGTATTCATAAAGCTTGAACCAAATGCTGTTAAAGCAGCTACTGCCATTGGAACACCTGTTAAACCAAGCATTGCTGTTAAAGCCATTGAGCTTAGTGGAGATGTACCAACAACTGTGATGATTCCACCTAAAATAAGTCCCATAACGAGTGGACTTGTAGACATCGCGCCGTCAATTATTGCACCAATTCTGAGTAGAGATCCATCTACTACTGGGCTGAATAATACTCCAAGCAAGCGTGCCACTGGAATACAGAAGATGACAATAACAATAAAATCGAGTCCATTTGTTACTTTCTTTTCAATAAAACGAATTAAAAACGAAATAATGTAAGCTGCAAATAGTGCAGGTATGAGTCCGATTTCAACAAAAGATACGGCAAGTAACGCGGAGTTTTGTGCGTTTATCTTTCTAGACAAAGCGACTAAGAACCCAACAATGACACCGCTCATCGTACCTGCTAAGTGACCTGTTTCTTTTAAGAATTCAATATGTAAAATATCGCCAAGAACAAATCCTTGGAGTGCTTCTACGAGGAAAGTAGCGATTGCAGCTGTCGCCAACGCACTCATTACTGCACTACCGTCTGGAGCGTAGTAAGTAAAAATACTAAAAAACACTAGGATTAATAATAATAAGCCAGTACCAACTAAAATATCTATTTTAAACAACTCCTTCACTTAAACTATACGCATTCCATACACAAAATGCATAGTTCACCATGCAAAATAACGAACTATTCTTTTAGCATCACTTTGGTGACCACGTGTTATGGCGTTTATTCCAAATAAATACGTAGAGTAAATAAAAAGGCACGCTTCCTAACGGATAGGAAACGTGCCTTTGTTATTATTTTCTTAATGATGCTAAGAAACTTAAAATTGAAAGTGATGCAAGTTTAAGTGATGATTTTGACTCGTCAAAGCTATCTCCAGCTAAATAGTGCTTTACTGCTGCAGCACTCATAACGATTGATGCCATTAACGAACCGAGGCGTCCGAATGTTTTACTGACTAATGATAAGCTCATTAACACTGCTCCGACACTTTCTAAGTATCCAGCAATTAACATTTCTCTAGAGTTAACGTTGAATTTTTTCTCGAACTCTTCCCCGAGTTCACCGTTCGCTTTAACTTTATTCACACCTGACTGGTAGATGTTTGATGCGACGTACCAGTTAATAATATGTCTAAACATAATTGTCCACTCCTTCTAATTGTCTATTATACAATGTATCCAATTCCGATGTATGTTAAACGCTCTAAATCAAAATTAGTACAAAATATGTAATGATAGACAGTACACTCGATGTAACTAAGAGAGATACCATCGGTGCTTTAGCTTTATTGAAAAGAGTTTTAAACGATACGTTTAAACCGAGACCAACCATTGCCATAATCATAAAAAATTTCGCTATTTCGTCGACAATACTCGATACATTACTCGGAATTTCTATAAACGTATTAACGACAGCGAGTAATAAAAAACCGATTAAAAAATATGGGAAATTAACTTTTTGTCTACCGCTCGTACTGTTATTTCTCTTTGACCATATGTACATTAATGCAAAACTCACAGGTACGAGTAAAAATACACGAGAAAGTTTAGCAAGTAATGAATACGCGAGGCTATCGTCACTTACGCCACCAGCTAATACGACTTGTGCGATTTCATGTAAGCTGATTCCAGCCCACATGCCGTACACGGTATCTGTCATTGTAATTACTGGATATAAGAACGTATAAATGAGCGCAAAAAACGTTCCGACGAGCGATATTAAACCGATACTAATCGCTGTGTCTTCTTCATCACTTCTAATAATTGAAGAAACTGCACCGATCGCAGCAGCACCACATATTCCTGTACCAAAGCCAAGTAGTAACGCAATGTCTTCATTACCTTTAAGTAGCTTATTAATGAACATTAATAGGAATACACTGAACAAGATAACGAAAACACCACATATGAGTAGCCATAGACCATCAGTCGCTATTGTATATAAGTTTAGTTTTAATCCGTATAAAATAATCGCGACACGTAATAACTTTTTAGATACGAACGTAATGCCACCGGATAATGGTTCTGGGTAACCTAATGTATTTCTGTATAACATGGAGATGATAATCGCAATTGCGAGTGCTCCGATACTCGATAGTATCGGCAGCTGAGCAAGTATATAACTGATTGAAGCGATCAGTATTGTAAACAAAACGCCATATGTAAATAACTTTTTATTGTCCATAGGTTCCCCTCCTATACTTAATAATATATTCTAACAATTTCTATACTTGGTCAACATGTTAAATATGTTATAACGTACCTTTAATATGATAAACTAGAACTGTTAACACTCATAAAGGAGACATCTATATGAAAGTCGCACTATTTGATTTTGACGGGACACTTTATCCATATGAAACGTTCCAAACACTTCGATACCATATGCGTGACAACCCAAAATATAAAAAGTATTATAAACACTTTATTCGTCGTTTTGCACCGACGTATTTTGGACATAAGTTAAAACTCGTTCCAGAACTCCAGTTTCAAAATAAAGCATTAGAATCATATATTTATGCATTCAAAGGTGCATCTAAAGAGGAAGTAGAGACATTCTTTAGTGAAGTCGGAGAGTCGATGAGAGAACAATTAAACCGTTCGGTTGTTGAAAGGCTACATTGGTTACGAGATAACGACTACTATACAATTTTAATTTCAGGTGCATTTCAACCGATGTTAAAGGCGATGTTTAAGGATGAGTTTAGTCACATCATCGGTTCAGAAGTGAACTACAATAAGAAAGATATCTTGTCGACAAAAATACCATTTGTACGCGTGTTTGGTGCGAGAAAAATTGATTTAATTCGTAGTCATTTAAAACATAAAAAGGTCAACTGGGAAGAAAGTCATGCATATAGTGATAGTGCGACTGATTTAAGTATGTTAAAACTCGTAGGGCATCCAGTCGTAGTGAAACCTGATGCGAACCTTAAAATCATCGCGAATAAAAACGGTTGGGAAATATTAAATTAGAGGATGAGAGCTATGTCATTAATCAACATCAATGAATCAGAACTATATCCAACAGAATCATTTGGACCAGCGGTCGAGGGCACGTTGATCTATAATGTACAAGGACAAGCAGAGTGGGAAGGTGCGTTTATTACAACGAATGAACGTCTAATTATGAATGTCAATATGAACGGCGAAGCATACCGTAGAGTATTTGATTATAAAAATATTAAAGACGTTTATAAAGATGAGCACGGACTATTTATAGAATTCCCTGAAGGTATGGGAAAAATCGCTCTCGTTCATACGAAAACAGGCAATGAAGAGACATTTGTTGAATATGTTAAAAAGAAATTAGGTTAGCGTAAAAAAGATAAGTTCTAGGCTTTTATAACGATATTGAGACATATATAATAATAATTGAATATCAAATAGGGAGATCGATTCAATATGGCAAATGAGGAGAAGAAAAATGTAGTCCTTATTGGGGGCGGCATTATGAGTGCAACACTAGGTGCGCTCATAAAAGAGTTAGAACCAAGCTGGAATATTAAAATGTTTGAAACGCTAGAGGCTCCTGCTCTAGAAAGTTCAAGCCCATGGAACAACGCAGGTACAGGTCACTCAGCATTATGTGAGTTAAACTACACACCAGAAGATGCTAATGGTAACGTCGATATTACTAAAGCAGTAAACGTCAATGAAAAATGGCAAACGTCATTACAATACTGGGCACATTTAGTTAATTCAGGTCAGTTAAAAGATCCAGAGAAGTTCATTAAAAAAGTACCACACTTAAGCTATGTAGAAGGTAAAGAAAATGTGGAATTTTTAAAGAAACGTCAAGAACTGTTAGAGGATCACCCATTATTTGAGGGTATGGAATTCAGCAGTGACAAAGAAACGTTAGAACAGTGGATGCCACTTATGATGGAAGGGCGCGAATCATTCGATGACATCGCTGCAACGTATATCGATAAAGGTACAGACGTTAACTTTGGAGAACTAACGAAGCAATTATTCGATAATTTAGAAGAACAAGGCGTCTCATTACATTACAAACATGAAGTCGTAGATTTAAAGAGAATTGACGACAGTAAATGGGAAGTTCAAGTGAAAGATTTAACGACTGGTAGATCAGAATTCCATATTGCGGACTTCGTATTTATCGGTGCAGGTGGCGGAAGCTTACCACTATTACAAAAGACAAAATTACCAGAATCTAAAAACATCGGTGGTTTCCCAGTGAGTGGACTTTTCCTCGTCTGTCAAGATGAAAAGATCGTTAACCAACATGAAGGAAAAGTATACGGTAAAGCAAAAGTTGGCGCGCCACCAATGTCAGTACCACACTTAGATACGCGTTATATAGATGGCAAGAAATCATTACTATTCGGGCCGTTCGCAGGATTTTCTCCTAAGTTCTTAAAGACAGGATCATACTTTGATTTAATTGGTTCTGTAAAACCTAATAACGTATTTACAATGCTTGCTTCAGGAGCGAAAGAAATTCCGTTAACAAAATATTTAATTAGTCAATTATTACTATCAGACGACGATAGAATTGAAGAATTAAGAGAATTCGTTCCAACAGCGAAAAAAGAAGATTGGGATACAATCGTAGCAGGACAACGTGTTCAAGTCATTAAAGATACAGACAAAGGTAAAGGAACGTTAATGTTCGGAACAGAAACAATTGTTTCTGAAGACGGAACAGTCGCAGCGTTACTCGGAGCATCACCTGGTGCTTCAACATCAACGGATGCGATGATTAACGTATTAAAACACTCATTTAAAGATTCGTTTGAAAAGTGGGAAGTGGAACTTAAAAAAATGATTCCTTCTTATGGTAAAAAACTTTCAGACGAAAGAGACTTATATAACGTCATAGACAAAGAAGTACGCGAAGTACTAAAAATAAACTAAAATAACGCCTAGCGATACTAAGTCGCTAGGCTTTTTTACTGGATTCTCTAGAAAGTTATAACGCTATCAGTTATAATGAAATAACGATAGAAATAACGATAGGAGAGACGACAATGCAAACACCAGTGTATTATTCAACGGCACAAGTGACAGATATGGTCGAATTGTCTGATCAAAACGTACGTAAATACTTCCGTATGCTAGAAGAACGTGGATATGAAGTAACACGTGACGAATACCAACGACGTCTATTTTCTCAAAATGACGTGCTTATATTACAAGAGATGATCAAAATCTCTAAAGAACCCGGACATACGCTAGAGCTCGCTGCAGATGAAGTATTAAAACAAGCAGACGATATTATAGAAAAAAACAAAGAAGAGAAAGATGACGTTGCGTCGAATGAAGAGGTGCTTAAAGCACTACGACTCGTCGTCGATAAGTTAGAAGAAATGCGTCAGGAAAACGTAGAACTTCATCAAAATATTAAAACACTCGTATCACGACTCGACCGTTATGACGAAAATCTACTCGATACTAAAGAGCAACAACAACTCCTCGTATCAGAAGTATCTTCTATTAAAGAAGACCTTCAACATTCTGCTGAAAAAGTGGAATCTGATAATCAAGAACTAGAAGAAATTGAAGCATCGATTTCTAAAGAAG
>NZ_CAVG010000150.1 GCF_000438455.1 Nosocomiicoccus massiliensis | reverse complement strand
CATCGATTTCTAAAGAAGAAACAAAAGATGAGCCATCAGAAGTAGAAGAAACTGAAAAAGTTAAAGATGAGTCTGAAGAGATAAAAGAAGAAATTCAAGAAGAACCAAAAACTGAAAGCGAAGATAATCGAGATAGTTACGATATGAATGATTATCAACCAAAAGAGACGAACAAAGAAGAGAATGAAGAATCCTCTCAAGTGACATTTACTCCAGAAAAAAAGAAAAAAGGGTTTCTCGCACGATTATTCGGAGGTTAAGTATTATTTGTTTCACATGAAACGTGTTACAATACTTAAGAGATTATCGTGTGGACGTAATATTATGACTGCCACTTACAGTGGCAGTTTTTTTGCAGTTAGATAGGAGGATTGTTTGTGATTATTCACATTTCACAAAACGCATGTGAAAACCAAATCGATGAAATTACACAGTTCGTTGAGTCGATGGGCTTAAATGCACATCGTTCCAACGGTTCAAATAGAATTATTTTAGGCTTAACTGGAGACGTATCAAAGGTAGATGTGAACACGCTGAAAAAATATCACATCGTAGAAGGTGTATATCGTATTACCGCACCTTATAAAAAAGCCAACCGTCAATTCCATGAAAAAGACAGTATTATTGATATTGATGGTGTTAAAATTGGTGGGCCACACTTTTTAATGTGCGCGGGCCCTTGTTCTGTTGAGAACGAGACCGATACAATCGAACTTGCGAAACAGCTAAAGGCATCTGGTGCGAACGCGTTAAGAGGTGGAGCATTTAAACCGAGAACATCACCTTATAGTTTCCAAGGCCTTGGCGTAGAAGGTTTAAAAATCTTAAATGAAGCTAAAAAAGAAACTGGACTTCCAATCGTTTCAGAGCTTATGGGAACAGAACATTTAGATACATTTGTTGACATGGTTGACGTCATTCAAATCGGTGCACGTAATATGCAGAACTTTGATCTGTTAAAAGCAATCGGACAAACAGATAAACCGATTCTTTTAAAACGCGGCATGTCAGCGAAAATTGAAGAGTGGTTAATGAGTGCGGAATATATATTAGCAGGAGGCAATAAAAACGTTATTTTCTGTGAGCGTGGTATTCGTACGTTCGAAGTTGCAACGCGTAATACGCTTGATATTCAAGCAGTACCTGTTGTACAAAAAGAATCACACTTACCAATCGTCGTCGATCCATCTCATGCAGCAGGAGTTCGTTACGTCATTCCGTCGATGGCAAAGGCAGCGGTAATGGCAGGAGCAAACGGACTTCAAATCGAAGTGCACCAAAATCCTGAAAAAGCATGGAGTGATGGTCAACAATCGTTAACACCTGATGAATTTAGTGATTTAATGTCAACGATACAATTATTGCTCCAGATGGAAGGCAAGACATTATAAGCCTATTAGTGCTATAGTCATGTTTTAATTAAAGGAGAGTTATGAAAAAATCAATTCAAAGCCACGCGATGGTCATCATGATGTTAATCGTCATCGTGACATTTATAATCGCATTTATCGTTTCGATGAGTTACTTAGTGGAATCGGAGGACGAGCCTTTGTATACATTTGAAGAAGCGTTACAACTACAATTAAATAACGGAACAGAAGATTTAAAATTTGATTCGGGATACCTTGTACCTGCTACAGATGAAGATATTAAAAATGCGATGGATCCTAAACACCAAGGTGTATTTCAGTTTGTACAATTAGATAATCAGTCAAAAATTTCCGTTGAAAACGCCAATGAATTGTTAAAAAACTCAGGTGTTTTAAAAGATACTGGTGAATTTTTTGTTCAGGCAGAAAAAGAATATAACGTGAACGCATTATATTTAATTGCGCATGCAAAAATAGAAACTGGTAACGGAAAATCAGAGCTCGCAAAAGGAATTAAAGTTGATGGAACGACGTACTATAATTACTTTGGAATCGGAGCATTTGATATCGGAGCGATAAAAACAGGAAGCAGTTATGCCAAAAAAGCAAATTGGGATTCAAAAGAAAATGCGATTCTCGGTGGCGCGAAATTTATTAAAGAACATTATTTTGATAATAATCAAGTAACGCTCTACGATATGAGATGGAATCCAAATTCACCAGGAACACATTTATATGCGACTGATATTAGATGGCCAGATTCTATTGCTAGAGTGTTAGAATCACATTACGAAGCAGTACAATTAAAGCCAGATTTTATAGAGAAAGACATATATAAAGAGGAGTAACGCTATGCGTTACTCCTCTTTTGCTCCGATGACTCGATTTGGATGGCTATAAATATTGAATCCACCACGTCTAATGAAACCGACAGCCGTTATATTTAAATCTTCAGCCAGGCGAAGTGCTAAATCTGTTGGAGCGGATTTAGACAATACGATACCGACCCCGATTTTAGACACTTTCGTTAACACTTCAGAAGACATTCTTCCACTAAAGATAATAACTTTATCATGGACAGTGATACCGTTTTTTAAACAGTAGCCATATAGTTTATCGAGTGCGTTATGTCGACCGATATCTCCACGTTGTACGATGATTCCGTCAGGTGAAGCAATACTCGCGTTATGAATACCGCCAGTTTCTTTGAAGACGTCAGACGTATTTTGCATCGTCTCCATAAGGTCAACAATCTGCTCTGGTGTCACTTTCGTTTTAGACATCGATACTTTTGACATCTCCATATCACTTTGGAAATAAAACTGTCGACTTTTACCACAACATGACCCGAGGACGCGTTTTGTAAAGCTGAACACATCAATCGGAATTTCTCGAGTTGTTTCAATGTGACAAAAACCACAACGGTCATCGATGTTCATCGTTTTAATATCGCTAAATGAACGAATTACTCCTTCAGAAGCTAAAAAACCGATGACTAATTCTTCGAGATGGTCTGGAGTACAAACGAGTGTAGCAAACTCCGTGTCATTGATGTAAATAGTAAGTGGAAATTCTGTAGCAACTTTGTCAGTTAACGTTTCGAATGCATTATTTTTATATTTTATAATCGTTTCATTTGAAATGATATCCAATTTAATTATCCCCTAAAAAATATATTGTAAACCCTTACTTAGAGTTTTATAATCATAATTATACTTGATTGACAACTTTGTGAAAAGGAAGTAAGGGGGAAACACAATGTCAACAACAAAAAATCGCTGGCTCATAGCACTGGCCGGTGTAGCATTACATATTTCTATCGGATCTGTTTATGCATGGAGTGTATTTACTCAACCATTACAAGACAAAATTGGTTGGACGTTGAGTGAAGTATCGTTAATTTTTAGTATTGCGATATTTTTCTTAGGTACATCTGCAGCGTTTATGGGTCACTTTGTCGAAGCGAGAGGACCAAGAGCATAAGGTCTAATTTCAACTGTGTTCTTTGCATCTGGTTTAATCGTTTCTGGATTTGCCGTACAGATTGAAAGTCTTTGGTTACTTTACCTCGGGTACGGTGTTCTCGGTGGTATTGGACTCGGTATTGGGTACATCACACCAGTTTCAACGTTAGTTAAATGGTTCCCAGACCGCCGCGGAATGGCGACGGGTCTTGCAATTATGGGATTCGGATTTGCAGCGATGATCGCAAGTCCGGTAATGGGTTACTTAATCGATTCAGTTGGAATCGCGAACACGTTTTACATAATGGGTGCGACATACTTTGTAATTATGCTTTCAGCGAGTCTATATATTGAAAGACCACCTGAAGGTTACCATCCATCAGGAATTCCATTAGAAGAACAACCAGTGCAAAAGAAAGACTACGTGCAACTTGTTGCGAACGAAGCAATTAAAACGCGTAGATTCTATTTCTTATGGCTAATGTTATTTATTAATATTACGTGTGGGATTGCTATTTTAGCAGTAGCTAGTCCAATGGGACAAGAAGTTGCAGGATTATCTGTAAAGAGTGCGGCACTTATGGTTGGAATTATGGGAGTATTTAACGGTGTGGGACGCTTATTTTGGGCAAGTATCTCAGACTATATCGGTCGCCCGAATGTGTACACTGTATACTTTATCATTCAAATCGTCGTATTTGCATTACTACCGTTTACTACAAACGGCGTACTATTCATGATCATGTTATTCATCATGATTTCTTGTTACGGTGGAGGATTCTCAGCAATTCCAGCGTATATTGCTGACTTATTCGGTACTAAACAACTCGGTGCAATCCACGGTTACATTTTAACAGCTTGGGCACTTGCAGGTTTAGTTGGACCATTTATCGTAGCAAAAATTTATGAAGCAACACAAAGTTACGATTTGACACTATACATTTTCGTGGCAATGTTTGTCGTTGCGTTAATCATTTCGATTCTCATCCGCTCAGATATTGCTAAAATTAAAAGAGAATCAGAGTTAAATAATCAAACGAGCGAATCGGTTTAAACGAATTAAATCATTCATCATTGCTACCCTATATTGTGTATAATATAGGGTAGAAATATTTTGAGGGGGAATTATAATGGGCAAAACATTGCATCCAGGTCCTATTAATAAGACAAAACGCTGGGACCCCAAATTATGGGTGAGTCCAATTCCATTTGGATTAACGAAAGTTAAACCACATCATATGAGAGATACAGCCAAAATCGTATGGAAAAATAGAGATAACTTAAACTACGCCAAAAACATCATTTTAAAAGGTGTTTGTGACGGGTGTGCATTAGGTGTGTCTGGTCTTCAAGACCAAACGTTAAACGGTCCACATATGTGTACGACACGTTTTAACGTACTACGTTTAAACACAGCACCACCAATTGACCCAGAGTTTTTACACCAAGATATCGACGAATTACGCAAATACTCAAGTCGTGAGTTGCGTGAAAAAGGAAGAATTCCTTATCCAATGATCCGTCGTAAAGGTGAGCGTCGTTTTACACGTATTTCATGGTATGAAGCGATGGAGCAAATTTCAAATAAAATGCGTGAATTAGATCCAAAACAATACGCATTTTACTTAACGAGCCGTGGAATTACGAACGAATCATACTATGTGGCAGCTAAAATAGCACGTTACTTAGGAACGAACCATATCGATAACGCATCACGTATTTGTCACTCACCATCTAAATCAGCATTAATGCGCTCAATTGGTGTAGGTGCGTCAACTTGTAACTACCAAGACTGGTTAGGTACAGACGTACTCGTATTCTGGGGATCTGTTGCATCTAACGCATCACCAGTATCAACGAAATACATGATGGAAGCTAAAAAACGTGGTACGAAAATTATCGTCATTAACCCGTACCGTGAACCAGCACTTGAAAATTATTGGGTACCATCAGTAACAGAATCTGCATTATTCGGAACTAAAATTGCAGATGAGTTCTACGAAGTAAATATCGGTGGAGATATTGCGTTAATGCACGGTATCATGAAGCATTGGTTTGATATGGAAGAAGCACGTGAAGGTGCAGCAATTAACCATGAATTTATTAAAGATCATGTAAACAACTACGAAGACTTAGTAGAAAACGTGAAATCTCAAGACTGGGATGAAATTGTTAAGTCTTCAGGTATTTCTAAGAGTGACATTATCGAGCTTTCTGAAACACTTGCGCACGCAAAAACAGGTGTTATGGTATGGGCGCTCGGTTTAACGATGCACTCACACGCAACAGATAACATCTCACAAGTTGCGAACATCGCGTTATTACGTGGATGGTTAGGTAAAAAACATTGCGGATTAATGCCACTACGTGGACACTCAAGTGTTCAAGGTTCAGGAGAAATGGGTGCAGATCCATTCTCACTTCCTGGTGGAGGATTTGACGATGCAAACGTCGAAAGAATCGAGAAGTTATGGGGCTTTGACTTACCAAACTGGCCAGGAGATACAGTCGGTGTAACGATTGAAAACGCAATGTTAGACGAAGACAATGAAAGAAAACTAAAACTATACTATATGTCAGGTGGTAACTTCTTAGAAACGATGCCAAATCCTGACTTTGTAGAACAAGCTTTAGCTAACTTAGATATTCGTGTGCACCAAGATATTATTTTAAATACGTCTACACTTGTCGATGCAAAAGAAGCTGTCATCGTATTACCAGCGAAAACTCGTTACGAGCAAGATGGCGGTGGTTTATCGACATCTACAGAGCGTATGGTTTACTTCTCGCCTGAAATTGAAGGAAACCGTAATAGAATCGAAGAAGCACGTAGTGAGTGGCAGATCTATGTCGATCTCGCTAAACGTGTCAAACCTGAGGATAGTCATTTAATCGACTTTAAATCAGGACAAGAGATTCGTAACGAAATCGCAAAAGGTAACCCTGCATATGACGGAGTACAGTACTTAACTAAAGCAGGAGACGTTTACCAATATGGTGGAGCTTGGTTATGTGAAGGTGGCGTATGTCCAACACCAGACGGCCGCGCGAACTTAATTACGATGGAAATTCCAAAGAGTAATGACAAAGCAGGAGAATATAAACTGTTAATGCGCCGTGGTTCACAGTTTAACTCGATGGTCTACGGAGACTTAGATAACTTTAACCACATGGGTCGTCACGATGTACTAATCAACCCGAAAGATGCTAAGCGTCAAGCGATTGAAGACGGAGAAGCAATTGTACTTTACAACAAAAACGGAGTATTCCAAGGTCATGCGAGATACGCAGATATCCGTGAAGGTAACGTCGGTACGTTATTCCCAGAAGGAAACTTCTTAGCGCAAATCGGTGTATACGAGAGCTTCGTAGAAATGCCAGATTATAACGCAAACGTAAAAGTTGAAAAAGCAGATTTCTTCAACGCAAACAAAGACAGACAATATTTAGAAAAACCAGTACCGGATTTAGAAGATAATCCGAACTAATTAACAAATACCTGAGGTTTTACACCTCAGGTATATTTTTATATATAGAATATTCAGAAAATTCATTTACTTTTAAGTTTGGATGGGCCATAATCAAATCATTAATTTTTTTTGAGGTGAGTAAAATGACTTTTGATCCAATAGTAGCAACATTTTTAATTCTTTTAATTCTCACCATTGGCGAATTGATTTCGATTGTGACACATGCGAGAGTGCCAATGCTGATGACAGCGATGATTTTATATTTACTACTCATATGGTCAGGATTGTTCCCAGAAAATATGACAGAGCAAACGTTAGTACCTTCACTTGCGATGGTATTAATACCGGCACTGATCGTCCATATGGGAACACTAATGAGTTATGATATTTTAAAGAAACAATGGTGTGCTGTCGTCATTGCATTATTTGGATTAGTAGGTGCTGTAGCACTTGTACTATCACTAGGTACGTTAATATTTGATTTCTCAGTAGCAGCGAGTGGTATCGGTCCAATTTCTGGAGGGGTGATTGCACTACTTATTACGACTGAACGTCTACAAGAGTTAGGGTTAACGAGCTTAATCGTCGTTCCTGTCATGATTGCCGCATTTCAAACACCAGTTGGTATGCCGATCACGACTTATTTTATGAGAAAGTACAGTCGTTACTTCTTAAAACATAAAACTGACGCGGATAAACAGCAAGATATAGAGAACAAAGAACGTTACGAGCATGCACGATTTAATATTTTAAAAAACAACCTAGTTTTAC
Source organism: Nosocomiicoccus massiliensis (assembly GCF_000438455.1). Lineage (GTDB taxonomy): Bacteria > Bacillota > Bacilli > Staphylococcales > Salinicoccaceae > Nosocomiicoccus > Nosocomiicoccus massiliensis. The sequence goes on along the minus strand of NZ_CAVG010000150.1, from coordinate 7,215 downwards.
TAACGATTATTTTTGGCTTTGGTGCAGTAGCAATAGTGTTAGCTAAATATACTCCGATTCACTATACGTTATATTCGTTACTATTCGGTATTATTTTAGTAAACCTTCGTATTTTACCTAAAGCAGCCTTAGAAAAAGCGAACTCATTCTCATTTTTAATGGCAGCGTTAATGATCGTCATTATTAATACGATGGGTGGCATTACACCAAAAGACGTCGTCAATCACTTCCCGGCAGTCGTTGTTATTTTAGCAGTCGGTGTCATCGGCCTCTTACTCGGTGGATTCATCGGTTCAAAGCTCGTCGGATGGCATCATACGAAAGGAATACCAGTAGCTTTAACTGCATTACTTGGTTTTCCGGCCGACTACATTCTCTGTGAAGAAGTATCGAGAAGTGAAGCGAGTAACGACCAAGACGAAGAAGTATTATTCGATGAACTCGTATCGCCGATGCTAATCGGTGGATTTGTGACAGTAACTATCGCATCAGCAGTAATCGCAAGCTTTGTGATGGGATTAATTTAGGGGGATTATAATGAGTAAATTATTAGTTAAAAATGTAAATCTTATCAATGGTTCGGACGAAGACGTATTAGAAAATACAAGTGTCCTAGTTGAAGATGGTAAGTTTGTAGAAGTGAATCCAAAATCAGTCGATGATTCTGTTGAAGTGCTAGATGGTGAAGGAAGATATTTAGTACCAGGCTTTATCGATTCACACGTCCATCTCGCGACAGAGTTTCAGCCACTCGCTGAAAAGCTTGCACAACCATTTTCTTATAACTTTTTTAAATCGATTGAATACGCAAGAAATACAATTAACGCAGGGATTACAACAGTACGTGACGCGTATGGTGCAGATTTAGGGTTTAAAAAAGCGGTTGAAGATGAACTCGTCGTCGGGCCAAGAATGGTAATCTCGGTATCTGCATTATCTATTACTGGTGGTCACGGTGATTCAACAAACTATTCTGGTATCGATGTACCACTTATTACACCGCATCCAGGACTACCGTCGAATATTGCAGACGGTGTTGAAGAAGTACGTAAAAAAACACGTGAAATACTACGTGCAGGTGCAGACGTTATTAAAGTAATGGCAACAGGTGGTGTTTCTACACCGACGGATCATCCAAAATTTACTCAATATTCACAAGAAGAACTCGATGTCATCGTCGAAGAAGCACGCTATAGAAACGGTGTTAAAGTTATGGCACATGCTCAAGGAGAAGAAGGAATTCAGCAATGTCTAGATGCGGGTATCCACTCAATTGAGCACGGGATTTACTTAACAGATAAAATTATTGATCAGATGAAAGAGCAAGAGACATTTTTAGTACCGACATTGCTCGCACCAGTGTCTGTGATTGAATTTGCAGAAGAACTTGGTGTGAGCGAAGTTGGATTAAAGAAATCAAAAGAAGTGCTAGAAGCACATGTAGAGAGTTTTAAGAAGGCGCATAAAAGTGGTGTAAAAATCGCAATGGGTACTGATGCAGGGGTATTTAAACATGGTACGAACTTAAGAGAATTAGAGCTCATGGTCGAGTATGGGATGACGCCGATGGAAGCAATCATCACATCGACAAAGACAGCTGCAGAATGCTTAGAACTTGAGAACATCGGACAAATTGCCCCTGGATTTTTAGCAGACTTCGTTCTATTAAAAGAGAACCCATTAGAAAATATCGGAAGTCTAAAAGACAATGACAACATACTTGTCGTTGCGAAAGAAGGAAAAGTTTTAAAAGATATACGATAAAAAATAATCCGAAGTACGATCTGTACTTCGGATTTTAATTAGTCATAAATTGTAAATTCTTCTGGTAACTCATGTCTTGTTGAGTAAAGGATTGTTTCTGAGATGTTTCTAGAGTTATAACCGATACGCTCCAGTAATGCGATCAGTTCAGAATAGACAGCACCAGATTCAGGTGAGCACGTACCATCGTTAAGGCGAGACACGTGGTCTTGACGTAATTTATGTTCGATTTTATTCGACTGATTACTAAGTTGAATGATTCTTTCCAGTCCTGAAGGATTGTAAATATCAATAGAATCTACTGTCATATCAAGTGAACGTTTGACGTGTTTCATCATTGTCTCAAGACCTTCAAATGCAGCGTCTGAGATTTTGACACGATCTTCTTCTTTCATCTTATATTCGTTTGCAAAGTCTTCGATGAATTTAGCTGTATTCGTATAAATACGTGTGACTTCAAGTAGTGCAGCGATATTTTCACTATCGATATTTCGCTGGTTTTGAAGTTCGAGTATGTCCATCAAGTATTTTCTAATACTATCTTGTACGTTATCTACGAGTTGAACTTTTTCGATGATTTTTCGATGTCTTTTATCGGTCGGATTTTCAACGTATTTAAATAAATCTTTAAACGTATCCGAAATGATTAACCCTAAGTTTTTCACTTCACTTTGTGCACTTTGTGTTGCAAGTTGAGGTGACTGTCTAAGTAAAATTGGGTCTAAGAAGTTAGGTTTATAATCTTCTACGAGATCTTTACCAGGTACAATTTTAGTCACAATCCATGCAAGAACACCGATGAATGGTAACTGGATTAACGTGTTGATTGTGTTGTATGAACCGTGTGCAAATGCGATTGTCATTGGTTTATTTAAGTTTAATGCAGACTGTAAGAAATCTACATATATGACAAATAAAGGCATTAATATCATAAAGATAATCGCACCGAGAACGTTAAAGATTACGTGCACGGCAGCAGCACGCTTAGCTGCAAGTGAACCAACAAGTGCTGCTAGTACAGCTGTAATTGTTGTACCAATGTTGTCTCCAAGTAATATGGGCAGAGCTGCTTTTAAGTCAATAAGATCATTTAAATAAAAGTTCTGTAAAATCGCGATCGTCGCACTCGAACTTTGTACGATGACTGTTAATATAACCCCAACTCCAAGACCTAAAAAGCTGTTATCACTCATTTCTAGCATTAAGTTACGGAACGCTTCTAAGTCTGCGAGAGGTTTTACCCCGTCACCCATTAGCTCAAGACCAAAGAATAACGCACCGAAACCAAATAATATACGTCCTAGGTTATTAATTGATGTTTTGTTAAAGAAAAATAGTAAAAAGCTTCCGACAGCAAGTACTGGGAGTGCATACTCACCAATATCTAAACCGATAATAAATGCTGTAACTGTCGTACCGATGTTAGCCCCCATAATTACACCGATTGCTTGTCGTAAAGTCATAAAACCAGCAGATACGAGACCGATTGTAATGACGGTTGTACCCGAACTACTCTGAATGAGTATCGTAACGATCATCCCTGCTAAAATTCCGCGTATTGGTGTTGCGGTCATACGGTTTAATATTTCACGTAAACGGTCACCAGCGGCTGCTTGTAAACCGTCTCCCATTGATTTTATCCCATATAGAAATATCCCGAGTCCCCCGAGGAACGAGAAGATAATTTGCATTGGAGTAGTATCCATAATTAATCCTCCGATAAGTCATTAAGATTTAAAGTCTTTAAATTATGTATATAAGTATTATAATACCATTTTTCATTGCAAAATAATAAAATTTTATGAACATATGGTAAAATATATTATCAATAAAAAGCAAGAGGTTAAATTATGAGATGGAGTAACGTTATTCGAGGGTTCTTTATGGGTATTACTGAAATGTTGCCTGGTATTAGTAGTGGTACGTTGATGTTATTACTCGGAATATATGACCAGACACTCATAGCAATAAACGAATTATTTACAAAACGATATAAGAAATCGTTAATGTTTTTAATCCCACTTTTCATTGGGATGGGAATTGCGATTGTGACGATGTCGTCACTGATTAACTACATGTTAAATACGCACCCTATAATTACCCACTTTTTCTTTTTAGGACTAGTAATTGGTGTCATACCAATGATGTTTAAATTAGGTAATTATAAAGTGGAGTTTAAAACAGTACATTATTCTATTATCGTAGTAGTGACAGTATTACTATTTTTAATGGATTATTTTATATTAGAAAAGTCACATGTAACGTCAGTTGAAATGAGCACGACGATGTTAATTTGGCTGTTTATATGTGGATTTTTAGGAGCGAGTGCTTTAATATTACCCGGGTTATCTGGGTCAGTGATACTACTTATGCTCGGTGCGTATCCGATACTCATGTATTCGATATCTGAATTTTTATCATTTAACTTTACAGTAACGCCTGTATTAGTGGCTGTTGGGCTCGGTATTATCGCAGGAGTATTACTAACGAGCCGAGTGCTACATTATTTACTACGCGTCTATCCGTATTTAATGTACGCACTCATTATCGGATTGTTAGCTGGTTCGGTCTTCCCGATATTTAATGGTCTCCCGAGTCGTCCAACTGAGTGGGTTATTTCAATTATAGCGTTTATACTTGGGCTATTTATCAGTTACTATATGTCGATAAAAAACAATTCAGACACTATTTAAGTAAAGTAAATTAAAAGAATTCGATAAAAGTGAGTCAGTGCGAGTACAATGTTAATAACAGCAAGTATATTCGTCAGCTTTTTACTGCCGAGGAGTATATAAATAACACTTAACGCACCGGAAACGACGAGTAAAATAATACGGATACTTAACCAGTCGATGAGTTCATCAGCTGAGTAGTTTGCGTATATATCGAATGCACTCCATGCATTAAATAATATAAAAATTAAAAGTAGTAATTGTTTCATAATTTCATCACCTTCTTTAGAAATTATAGCAAAATTTTTAAACGAATGATTGGAGCACATATTATGTATAAAAAGTTAAATGTGAACGAAAACGACTATAACACGTTTATTGAGACACATAAAAATGGCGACTTACTTCAGTTAACCGATTGGGCGGAATCTAAAAAGTTAACAGGTTGGTACTATAAGCGTATCGCTATTGGGAATGATGAAAAAATTGTAGGAGCAGCGACGTTACAGTTTAAAAAAATTCCAAAAACAAAGTTTACGCTCTGCTATATATCGAGGGGATTTGTCGTCGATTATACCGATGAAGCGGCTGTAAAGACGTTATTATCGGAAACGATAGACGTCGCATTAAAAGAAAATAGTTACGTCATTAAAATCGATCCAGACATTCCTGAAGATGATAAAAATACATTAGAACTCTTAAAATCCCTCGGGTTTAGACACCACGGATTTTTAGATGGTATGAGTAAAGACGCGATTCAACCACGTCAAACGATGGTGACAGACGTTTCAGTCGACGATAAAGCACTCCTTCAAAGTTTTGATAGAAATAACCGCACGAAAGTCCGACGTGCGTTACGCATGGGGACAGTTGTAAAACGTGCATCTCGTGAAGATTTAAAAACGTTTCACGAACTGATGAAAATCACCGGCGAACGAGACGGCTTTTTAACACGCGACATTACGTATTTTGAATCGATGTACGATGCACTCCACGATAACGGGCATATGGAACTGTTTTTAGTCGAGCTTAATCCTAAAAACGTAAAAGAAAATATTGAAAAAGACATTTTAAACGTTAATAAAGATATTAAAAAAGCGGATAAAATCGCCGACGAGACGAAAAAACAAAACCAGTTAGATAATCTAAACAACCGTTTAAGCAAATTAAATACGCAACTTGAAGAAATAAAAGAGATTAAATCGACAGAAGTATTATCTGGTGCGTTATACGCGCAATGTGGTGAAAAATCATATTACTTATACGGCGCGTCATCTAACGATTACCGTGACTTTTTACCGAACCATCATATGCAGTTTCAGGTGATGCAATATGCAAGAGAACACGGCGCAAAAAGTTATGACTTCGGTGGGACGAGTGTTTCCCCACCAGAAGACTCAGAGTATTTTGGACTATGGCAATTTAAAAGTCAGTGGGGGACAGAAGTATCTAATAAGATCGGTGAATTTGATTACGTTCTAAACCGTCCGCTGTATCATTTGCTCAATACAGCCGTACCACTGTATCAAAAATCTAAAATGTTTTTAAATAAAATTAGAAAATAAGGGTATAATGTATAAAAGCAACATTAAAGGAGGTCAATTATGTTTGAATATCAACGTTTATACTGGAATCATTTACGCGGCGAACACCTTAAAGTCGTGTTAAACATCGTACTTTACGTCATTTTCTCAAGTATCGTTTCAATAATTGGAATTGGATTAGGATTCGCTGTAATCGGGGGTACAATATTTAGCTGGACAAGTGCACAAAGTGGACCAGGAGCACTCGGTATTATAGGAATCATATTAGCAGTACTATATTTATTTGCATTAGTAATATTTGTCTTATTACTATTAGGATACGGATATTACAATTACTTCTTCTTAGCATATGAAGAAAAAGAATCAAAATTTAATCATGGATTATTCGCCTTTAAAAAAGAACGTTACTTAAAGTCATTAGGACTTGTCATCATCATTTCTATCATTGCTTTCGCAACGAACTTTGCACTTAGTTTTGTTGGTGTGCCACTAAATTTAATGGTCGATCCGAACACTTTAACTAGTGGAGATTATTCAATAAACTTTACACCAGCAATCATCGTTTTCGCTATCATCGGAGCAATTATCTCGATGCTTGTGTCATTTCTCATTGAAGGTATAACACTCAGCATGTGGTTTAGACATTTAGAAGCACCGTTGTCAACGCTTGGAGATAAAGTTGCGACTGGTACTAACGTCGTGTTTAAAAACTTTAAGCAGTTTTTAAAACTGATTCTTTCAGTTTTCTTAATCGGCGTGTTACTCACGATTGTTATTGCGGTATTAATTATTAGTGGTGTCGCAATTGGAGTTGCTACAAACAGTGATGCTGTGATGTTCTTTGTAGTACCGATTATCATCATCGTTTCGATCGTTATCGGCTTGCTTGGTACTTATCTCATTTACGGAAGTTACGTCACGTTTTATAAAGAAAACCGCGCAAGATTAAACTTAGACGACGAAATTGAATATATTGAAGCATAAAAATAAGCCGTTCTACTTTATAGGTAGAACGGCTTAAATATTGCTAAATATGCTATAAATCCAATAGAGACGAGAGAAATTGTCATTAACGTTAAAGAGAAATAGTTATTTAACTCGTCGTCAGAATTACTTGAACTCGTATTAAATGCTTTTACGCTTATATATAGAGAAAGTAACGCGACTATGGACCATGAATATATAGAGAAGAAAATAACACCTTCATTTAAGATGATGTTCACAAAAAACATCGC
>NZ_CAVG010000149.1 GCF_000438455.1 Nosocomiicoccus massiliensis | reverse complement strand
AGCGAGAGCCATCGCTAATGTAAAGGCGTGTATTAAATATAAATGTCGATTATCATGTCTCACTTTAAATGCTGTAATTTCTATAGAAGAAATAATAGAGATTGCGAGTAATAACATCATATAATCATCAATGCCTTGGACAGGTAATAAGTTAGAAACCAACATACTTAAAAATCCGAGTCCCGACAACAGTCTAATGACAATTAAAAATTTCGCACGTAATCCATATATTGTGACAAACGCCACGAGTAAATAACTAATTAACATCATTATTGTTAAAAATGTCATGCAACTTGACCTCTTTTTCTATAATACTGGTAGATGAAGAACGTCGATAATAACACGAGAAGTGCACCAAACACAAACGGTACACCGTAGTGAATTAAGAATAGTATGTTGAAAAATATCGGTCCGACGATACGACCTAAACTATCTAGAGAATACGTCGTAGCTGTCATTTTACCAACTTCATTATGTCTTGCTTCTTTCGTAATTTGAGATGTCATTAATGTACGAACGAGCGCGTTACCTGACATTAATAAGACGATACAAATTCCTGCATAAAATAATCCTGTCATAAACGGCAACATAATAAATGCAATTAACGCCATCGCTTGACCGATAATCATCGCACCATATTCTTGGCCATCTTTTAACTTACGAATCACGCCACCTTGAATGATCGCGTTAAAAATTCCACCGATAAAGAACAGCACACCCATCTCTCCTGGTGTGATATCAATCTTTTCTTTACCGAGTAGCTGGAACGTGCTTTCCATACCACTCATCATAAACATAACGACAAACGTCGTAACGAGAAGTATACCAACAGGTTGAATAAAATAATCCTTTTGGACAGTGATTCCACGTTCAATCTCTGTATTCGAACGATATGTTTCTTGTATTTTCAACACAGAAAAGATAAGCGCAACGAAAATGATGATTGCCGTCATAAAAAATGGTGCTGAGACAGATACAGACGCGAGTAGACCACCGATACCTGGACCGAATACGAATCCGATACCCATTGCCATACCGATAAGACCCATGTATTTAGTACGTGTTTCAATAGATGTAATATCTGCGACCATTGAAGTTGTCGCGACATATAGTGCACCTGACGCCATACCTGCAATGAAACGGCTGATGTAAAGAACCGCAAGACTATTTGAGAAAATTGCAAATACTAAAAAACTTAACATAAATACAAATAGTCCGCCGATTAATAACGGTTTTCTACCGATACGGTCAGATAACGTTCCAAAAAATGGTGCAGATATAAAACTTGCAATCGAATAAATTGCGATAATGAAACCTAAGTGCAGAGTGCTCACACCAAATACGACGACTAACTCCGGCATAACAGGAATAATCATACTAAACCCAAAATAAATTAAAAACTGGATGAGCATAATAAATAAAATCTTCTCTTTTAAATTCTCTGTCATCGTTAACATCAACTGCCTTTTTTAATTTTATCTTTCGTCTCTTTGATCTCACGTTCAAGAGACTCTAACTGTTTCAGCATTTTATCTGGAGCTTGTCCAGTAGATTCGATTTTTTCTAAATCGCCTTGGATTCGGATGTAATCATATTTTAAAGTTTCTAAATGTTGTTTTAAATCCATGATTTCACCTCTAAATAATATGTAGTTATAGCTAATGATAGCACAAAAGCGCTTTACAGCTCTATGTAAAAAAGCAGGGAATCACTCCCTGCAACGAAATGTTTATAAATTAGTCATCACTTTCTACGAAATCTCCTGTATAAGCATCGACTTTAACATCGACGTCATTACCGTTGTCTTGAACGATTTCGATTTCATAATATAAATTACCGTCGTCAAAGTCGGTAGACCATTCTTTTACTTTACCATTCACATTATCTTTTGCGGTTTGAATCGCATCTTCAACTTTCACTAAGTCGCTATAATTAAAATACTTATTGTCGTCGTCATCATCTTCTGCTTCAGTTTCTTCTTTTACTACTGATAAATCATTGACGTCTAAGCTGACTTCATACTCTTCAGTGTCACTCTCTAGTTCGATTTTATATACATATTGGTTATTTTCTTTCGATACGCCGATATCAGTTAATTGTCCGTCAAAACGAGATTTTGCTTCATCGATCGCATCTTCAATTGATTTACTAAAGCTCGCCATATCGAGTTCATCGCCTTCGTTTGATGAAGTATTGTTTGTACTCTCATCTGATGAGCTGTCATTTTCAGAGTCGTTGTTTTCAGAGTCGTTATCATTTGTTGATTGTGTTGTTTCAGTTTGGTTTGATTCATTTTGGTCTGTCGCATCTTCATTATTATCATTGCCACATGCTGCAAGCGTTAGTGACGCTGCGATTAATAATGATGTGATTTTAAATTTAGTATTCATTAGACATTCCTCCCATGACTAACTATTGCCACAGTACTGAACATATAAACATAATTCGTTTTAAACATATTGCATTGTGTGCCTTTTAACGATAAAATTTATAGATAATTTAATTTCTATTATAAATAGAATAGAGAGAGTATAATATGAAACGATATTTTCAATTTGATGAGTTAGGTACAAATTATCGTCGTGAAGCCATTGGAGGAATCACAACATTTCTTTCGATGGCATATGTTTTAGCAGTTAACCCTGCAATGCTTAGTCTTGCAGGAGTCGAGGGTATTCCAGATGATATGCGTATGGATATTAACGCAGTATTTGTTGCGACGTGTCTCGCGGCATTTATCGGAACGTTTATTATGGGTGTTTGGGCGAGGTATCCAATCGCTTTAGCTCCTGGGATGGGGTTAAACGCATTTTTCGCGTTCTCTGTCGTACTTGGAATGGGAATTCCATGGCAAACAGCATTATCTGGTGTACTCGTATCCGGTGTACTATTTTTAATACTGACAGCATCTGGTGTTAGAGAATATGTAATCAATGCGATACCGATGGAAATGAAGATGGCCGTTAGTGCCGGAATTGGGTTTTTCATCGCGTTCGTTGGATTTAAAGGTGCCGGATTTATCGTTGCAGATGAAAACACGCTCGTACATATTGGTAACATTCATGATGCACACGTTATCCTTACAATATTTGGATTAGTGCTTTCAGTCATATTAATGGCGCGTAAAGTCCCAGGTGCTATTTTCATCGGGATGATTATTACCGCGATCGTCGGACTCGTATTTAACTTATTACCGATGCCTGAAGCGGTCGTGAGTAAAGTGCCAAGCATTGCGCCAACGTTCGGTGCAGCGTTTGAAGGATTTTTAAATCCCTCTGAGCTATTTAATGTACAGTTTTTAGTCGTTGTATTAACATTTTTATTTGTTGATTTCTTTGACACAGCGGGTACATTAGTTGGAATTGCGTCACAAGCGAATTTAATTAAAGATAATAAAATTCCACGTGCGAGTCGTGCACTTGCTGCAGACTCATTCGCAACAATTTCAGGAGCGATTCTAGGTACGTCAACGACGACGTCTTATGTCGAATCGACAGCAGGGGTAGCAGCTGGTGCGAGAACGGGATTTGCAAGTATCGTGACGTCACTACTATTTTTACTCGCGATATTCTTTAGTCCATTAATTGTCGTATTCACATCTGAAGTGACTGCACCTGCACTTATAATAGTAGGCGCATTAATGGCATCGAACTTAAGCAAAGTAGAGTGGACACGTTTCGAAGTGGCGGTACCTGCGTTTCTAACAGTAATAATGATGCCACTGACTTATAGTGTTGCAACAGGAATCGCGATTGGTTTTATCTTTTATCCTATTACAATGTTAGTTGCTGGTAGGAAAAAAGATATCCACCCGATCATGTACGTATTAGCAGTTATATTTATTCTTTATTTTATATTTATATTAAGATAAGATGTGCTTGATAAAAAAGAGTGAAAAAATCTCGGATAACCCTTGATTTCTTCGCTCTTTTAATGTATTATATATAGCGTTGGACTCAAAAAGTGACAGAAAAACTGTCAAGAACATTGCGAAACCCTTGATAAATAAGGGTTTTCTTGTTAAATCGATGAAGCGAGAGGTTACTGACACACCCGGCCCCATTGTCATGGCGGGTGCGTGAGAAAATTTTCGTGGAGAAGTCTATCAATAATGATGACGACCGAGGAGGTTAAAATAATGGCAAAACAAAAAATTCGTATTCGTTTAAAAGCGTATGAGCACAGAGTGCTTGATCAATCAGCGGAGAAAATCGTTGAAGCAGCAAAACGCTCTGGTGCGGAAGTTTCTGGGCCAATCCCACTTCCAACAGAGAAAACTGTTTACACAATCTTACGTGCGGTTCACAAGTACAAAGATTCACGTGAGCAGTTCGAACAACGTACGCACAAACGTCTTATCGACATTTTAAACCCTACACCAAAAACGGTAGATGCTTTAATGAGCTTAAACTTACCATCTGGTGTGGACATCGAAATTAAACTATAAATTAATATCAGGAGGTGCGACTTTCGATGACCAAAGGAATCTTAGGTAAAAAAGTAGGAATGACTCAAATCTTCGGAGAGAACGGAGAGCTAATTCCAGTAACAGTTATTGAAGCGGCAGGTAACGTTGTCCTTCAAAAGAAAACAGAAGAAGTAGACGGATATAATGCAGTACAAATTGGTTTTGATGACAAACAAGACTACAAACCAACTAGACGTACTAACAAATACGCAACTAAGGCTGAAATGGGCCACGTTAAAGCTTCAGGTGCAAACCCTAAGCGCTTCGTACGCGAATTCCGCAACCTAAACGTAGATGAATTCGACGTAGGTCAAGAAGTCAACGTAGATACATTTGAAGCTGGAGACATCGTAGATGTTACAGGAACATCTAAAGGTAAAGGTTTCCAAGGTAACATTAAACGTCACAACCAAGCTAAAGGACCATCAAGTCACGGTTCACGTTACCACAGACGCCCAGGTTCAATGGGTATGGTTGACCCATCACACGTTCTAAAAGGTAAAAACTTACCAGGACAGATGGGTGGCGAAAGAGTAACGCTTCAAAACTTAGAAGTAGTTATGGTTGACAACGAGCGCGGCGTAATTTTAGTAAAAGGTAACGTACCTGGACCTAAAAAAGGTTACGTACAAATTTCATCAGCAATTAAAGGTGATAACTAATATAGAAAGGAGGATATACAATGGCAAACGTAGATGTATTATCTATTGATGGTTCAAAAGTAAAAACGATCGAACTTAACGAAGAAGTTTTCGGAATTGAACCAAACCAACATGCATTATTCGAAGCAGTAACGCTTCAACGTGCATCATTAAGACAAGGTAATCACAAAGTTAAAAACCGTGGAGAAGTTCGCGGTGGTGGTAGAAAACCATTCAGACAAAAAGGAACAGGTAACGCACGTCAAGGTTCGATTCGTGAACCACACATGAGAGGCGGGGGCGTAGTATTCGGTCCAACTCCTAGAAATCACGGATTCAAAATGCCAAGAAAAGTTAGACGCTTAGCGTTACGTTCTGCATTATCAGTAAAAGTAAACGAAGGAGCATTAACAGTTGTAGATGCATTCACATTCGATGCACCTAAAACAAAAGAATTAGTTAAAGCTTTAGATAACTTAGATGCAGGTAGAAAGACACTCATCGTATTAGGTGAACAAGATGACAACGTTCTAAAATCAGGACGTAACGTCCCTGGAGTTACAGTTATCACTGCTTCAGGCCTAAACGTATTAGATATCCTTTCTGCAGATCGTGTAATTTTCACGGAAGATGCAATTACTAAAGCAGGGGAGGTACTTCTGTAATGGAAGCTAGAGACGTTATTAAGCGCCCAGTAATCACTGAGCGTTCAGCAGATTTAATGTCAGAGAACAAATACACGTTTGACGTAGATGTTAGAGCAACGAAAACACAAGTTAAACGTGCAGTTGAAGAAATCTTTGATGTAAAAGTTGAGAAAGTTAACATTATGAACGTAAAGCCTAAGAAAAAGCGTATGGGACGTTATCAAGGCTATACGAACAGAAGAAGAAAAGCGATTGTAAAATTAAGTGAAGGTTCTATTGAATTCTTCTAAAAATATTCGAAAGTTACCAATAAGGAGGTAAACAGTTAAATGGCGATTAAACATTATAAACCAACAACAAATGGTCGTCGTAATATGACGAGTCTGGATTATAAAGATTTAACTAAAACTAAACCAGAACGTTCATTATTAGAGCCACTTCCGAAAAAAGCTGGCCGTAACGCACAAGGAAAAATTACTGTTCGTCATAAAGGTGGCGGACATAAACGTCAGTACAGAGTCATTGACTTTAAACGTAACAAAGATGGAGTACCAGGACGTATCAAAACGATTGAATACGATCCAAACCGTTCAGCAAACATTGCACTTGTTCAATACTTAGATGGTGAGAAGAGATATATCCTTGCACCTAAAGGCATTGAAGTTGGACAAGAAATCATGAGTGGTAAAGATGCGGATATCAAATTAGGTAACGCATTAGAATTAGGCGATATACCTGTTGGTACAACTATCCACAACATCGAACTTAAACCAGGTAAAGGTGGGCAAATCGCTCGTTCTGCTGGTACATCAGCACAATTACTTGGTAAAGAAGGTAAATACGCAATCGTTCGTTTAAGCTCAGGCGAAATGCGCATGATCTTACTTACATGCCGTGCAACAGTCGGTTCTGTAGGAAACGAACAACATGAGCTTGTAAACGTAGGTAAAGCTGGTCGTTCTAGATGGGCTGGTAAGAGACCTACAGTTCGTGGTTCTGCGATGAACCCTAACGATCACCCACACGGTGGTGGTGAAGGTAGAACTGGAATCGGTATGCCATCTCCACTTTCTCCATGGGGTAAAAAGACTCTTGGTAAGAAAACTCGTAGAAACAAGAAGAAGTCTACTAAGTTAATCATTAGAAAACGTAAAAAATAATCAACATCATTAAATCGTGTGCGGTTCTCGCCGCACTGATTTCTTGAAGGGAGGCGCCAAAATGGCACGTAGTATTAAAAAAGGACCTTTTGTAGATGATCATTTAATGAAAAAGGTAGAAAACCTTAACGAATCAAATAAAAAGACTGTAATTAAAACTTGGTCACGTCGTTCAACAATCTTCCCACAATTCATCGGGCACACGATTGCTGTATATGACGGCCGTAAACACGTACCAGTTTATATTACTGAAGATATGGTTGGGCACAAACTCGGAGAGTTTGCTCCAACAAGAACTTTCAAAGGACACGGCGGTAAAGACGCTGTAACTCGATAACACCTAAAGGAGGAAATATACATGCAAGCGAAAGCAACAGCTAGAACAGTGCGTATCGCTCCACGTAAAGTACGTTTAGTGGTTGATCTCGTAAGAGGTAAAGAAGTTGGCGAAGCAGTCGCACTATTAAAGCTTACTAATAAAAGAGCTGCTGAAGTAGTAGAGAAGCTCATTTTATCAGCAGCGGCAAACGCTGAACATAACTACGACATGGATGTTGATAGCCTAATCGTTTCTGAAATTTATGCAAACGAAGGTCCAACGCTTAAACGTTTCCGCCCACGTGCACAAGGACGTGCAACTGGAATCAACAAACGTACGAGCCACATCACTGTTGTACTTACTGAAAAAGAAGAAGCAGTAGAAGAACAGGCTGAAGAAGCGAACTAATAAGAGGAGGGAATTACTTTGGGTCAAAAGATTAATCCAACGGGATTACGTATTGGTGTAATCAAAGATTGGGAAGCAAAATGGTACGCAGAGAACGACTTTGCTGACTTATTACACGAAGACTTAAAAATCCGTAAATATATTGATGAAAACCTTAAAGACGCAGCAGTATCACAAGTTATCATTGAACGTGCTGCAAATAGAGTAAACATTGCACTACACACTGGTAAACCAGGTATGGTTATCGGTAAAGGTGGTAGTGAGATCGAAAAATTACGTGAAGCACTTGTTAAGTTAACAGGTAAACGCGTGCACATTAATGTTATCGAAGTTAAAAACATCGACTTAGATGCGAAATTAGTAGCAGAAAACATTGCACGTCAACTTGAAAACCGTGTGTCATTCCGTAGAGCTCAAAAACAAGCGATTCAAAGAACGATGAGAGCAGGAGCTAAAGGTATTAAAACTTCTGTTGCAGGTCGTTTAGGTGGAGCGGACA
Organism: Nosocomiicoccus massiliensis; assembly: GCF_000438455.1. Taxonomy (GTDB): domain Bacteria; phylum Bacillota; class Bacilli; order Staphylococcales; family Salinicoccaceae; genus Nosocomiicoccus; species Nosocomiicoccus massiliensis. Next base: position 15,207 of record NZ_CAVG010000149.1, on the reverse strand, counting down.
TCGCACGTGCAGAAGGGTACAGCGAAGGAACAGTACCACTACACACACTTCGTGCAGACATTGACTACGCACACGAAGAAGCAGACACTACTTACGGTAAGTTAGGTGTTAAAGTGTGGATTTACCGCGGTGAAGTTTTACCAGCAGTAAAGAACGAGAATAACTAAGAGAGGAGTACAAGAAGAATGTTATTACCAAAGAGAGTAAAATACCGTCGTCAACACCGTCCAAATTCTAAAGGACGTTCAAAAGGCGGTAATGAAGTAAACTTCGGCGATTACGGCTTACAAGCTACGACGTCTGCATGGATTACTGCACGTCAAATTGAAGCTGCACGTATCGCTATGACACGTTACATGAAACGTGGCGGTAAAGTATGGATCAACATTTTCCCGCACACGCCAATTACTAAAAAGCCATTAGAAGTTCGAATGGGTTCTGGTAAAGGTGCAGTAGAGCACTGGATCGCAAACGTTAAACCAGGACGCATCATGTTTGAAGTTGCAGGTGTAGATGAAGAGGTAGCTCGTGAAGCACTACGTCTTGCAAGTCACAAACTTCCAGTAAAAACAAAATTCGTTGTGAGAGAAGAATTAGGTGGTGATACGAATGAAGGCTAAGGAAATCCGTGAACTTACAAACGAAGAAATCGTAAATAACATTAAAGAACTTAAAGAAGAACTCTTCAACCTACGCTTTCAACTAGCTACTGGTCAGCTAGAAAACACTGCTCGTATCAAGGAAGTTAGAAAAACGATTGCGCGTATGAAAACGACAATCCGTGAAAGAGAAATTGAAGAAGCAAAAGCGAATCAATAATTTATAGGAGGTTTATATAATGGCAGAGAAAAATGAACGTAAAGTTTATCAAGGCCGTGTCGTTTCTGATAAGATGGACAAGACAATCACTGTACTTATTGAAACACACAAAAGACACCCAATTATTGGTAAACGCGTAAAATACTCTAAAAAGTACAAAGCTCATGACGAGCACAACAAAGCGAAATTAGGCGATATCGTAAAAATCGAAGCTACTCGCCCATTATCAGCTACTAAACGTTTCCGCTTAGTGGAAATCGTAGAGGAATCAGTAATTATCTAATCGTGTAGATATATAAAGGGAGGTAACCACGCATGATTCAACAAGAATCTCGTATGAAAGTTGCCGACAACTCTGGAGCTCGTGAAGTTTTAACGATCAAAGTACTTGGTGGTACTGGCCGTAAAACAGCGAACATTGGTGATGTTGTTGTTGCAACAGTAAAACATGCAACACCGGGTGGTGTTGTCAAGAAAGGTGACGTAGTTAAAGCAGTCATCGTTCGTACTAAAACAGGTATCCGTCGTGAAGATGGTTCATATATTAAATTTGATGAAAACGCATGTGTCATTATTCGTGACGACAAAAGTCCAAGAGGAACTCGTATATTTGGTCCAGTAGCACGTGAATTACGTGACGGCAACTTTATGAGAATTATCTCATTGGCACCAGAAGTATTATAATTTTAATATTAACTAAGGAGGTGCGATAAGACGATGCACGTAAAAACAGGCGACAAAGTTATTGTCATTAGCGGTAAAGATAAAGGTAAACAGGGAACTGTTTTAAGAGCTATCCCTAGAGAAGAACGTGTGGTAGTTGAAGGAGTAAACATGGTTAAGAAACACCAAAAACCTTCTCAATTAAATCCAGACGGAGGGATTTTAGAGACAGAAGCAGCAATTCACGTTTCTAACGTTATGCACGTTGATCCTGATTCAGGTGAACGCACTAGAATCCGTTATGAAGAAAAAGACGGAAAGAAAATTAGAGTAGCAGTTAAATCAGGTAAAGAAATTAAATAAGGTAACTCGGAAGGAGGACACATTTCGTGATTCGTTTAAAAGATAAATACAACGAGACAATCAAAGATGAACTCGTTAAGAAGTTTGAATACAGCTCTGTAATGCAAGCACCTAAAATCGACAAAATCGTAATCAACATGGGTGTTGGTGAAGCTGTACAAAACGCTAAAGTATTAGACACTGCTGTAGAAGAATTAACAGCAATTGCTGGTCAAAAACCACAAATTACAAAAGCAAAAAAATCAGTAGCAACATTCCGTTTACGTGAAGGTATGCCAATCGGTGCAAAAGTAACTTTACGTGGCGACAGAATGTATGATTTCTTAGATAAACTCATCTCAGTATCATTACCACGTGTAAGAGACTTCAGAGGTGTATCTAAAAAGGCATTCGACGGTCGTGGGAACTACACTTTAGGTGTTAAAGAACAAATCATCTTCCCAGAGATCGATTACGATAAAGTAACAAAAGTAAGAGGTATGGATATCGTTATTGTTACAACAGCAAACACAGACGAAGAGGCTCGTGAACTGTTAACACAATTTGGTATGCCATTCAAAAAGTAAAAAGGAGGCATATTCATGGCTAAAAAATCAATGATTGCGAAACAACAAAAACCGCAAAAATTCAAAGTAAGAGAATATACACGTTGTGAAAGATGTGGACGTCCACACTCAGTACTTCGCAAATTTAAACTTTGCCGTATCTGTTTCCGTGAACTCGCATATAAAGGTCAACTTCCAGGCGTCAAAAAGGCGAGCTGGTAATTCTATATAAATTGAAGGGAGGCATATTTTAGATGACTATATCAGATCCAATTGCAGATATGCTAACACGCATTAGAAATGCGAACATTGTTAAACATGAATCATTAGAGATTCCAGCGTCAAACATCAAAAGAGATATCGCTGAAATCCTTAAAAATGAAGGTTTCATCAAAAACGTAGAATATGTGGAGGATGACAAGCAAAATATCATCCGTGTATTCTTAAAATATAGTGAAAATGGCGAAAGAGTAATCACTGGACTTAAGAGAATTTCTAAACCAGGACTTCGCGTATACGCTAAAAAAGATGAATTACCAAAAGTACTTAACGGTTTAGGTGTTGCTTTAATTTCAACATCTGAAGGTGTAATTACAGATAAAGAAGCTCGTAACAAAAACGTTGGTGGAGAAGTACTCGCTTACGTTTGGTAATAACAATTAGGAGGTGCAAACATGAGCCGAATTGGTAACCGTATTATTGAAATTCCATCTGGCGTTACAGTAGACGTTGATGGATCTACATTTACAGTTAAAGGACCGAAAGGTGAACTTAAAAGAACTTTAAATGATGACTTAACTTATAAAATGGAAGACAACACAATCGTCGTTGAGCGTCCAGACGATTCAAACGCGATGCGTTCGATTCACGGAACAACACGTTCTTTACTAAACAACATGGTCGAAGGTGTATCACAAGGTTTTGTTAAAGAATTAGAATTAATCGGTGTTGGTTACCGTGCACAAATGCAAGGTAAGAAACTTGTATTAAACGTTGGACTTTCTCACCCAGTTGAATTCGAATCATCAGATACACTTTCAATTTCAGTTGATGGAAACACAAAACTTAAAATTGAAGGTATCGATAAAGAAGAGGTTGGAGCATTAGCTTCAAACATTCGTAAGGTACGTCCACCTGAGCCGTACAAAGGTAAAGGTATTCGTTACAAAGATGAGTACGTTCGTCGTAAAGAAGGTAAAACTGGTAAATAATTAAAATAGTGAGGAGGAACATAAATGATTTCTAAAATCGATAAAAATGCGGTACGTCGTAAAAGACATTTACGTGTACGTAAAAACATTTCAGGAACACCTGAAAGACCACGTCTTAACGTATACCGTTCTAATAAAAACATCTATGCACAACTTATCGATGATGTGAACTACAAAACATTAGCAAGTGCTTCAACACAAGATAAAGACTTCAGCGGTAAAAATGGTTCTAACAAAGAAGCAGCTGCAGAAGTTGGTAAATTAATTGCTGAACGTGGTAAAGCAGCGGGCGTCGAAACAGTTGTATTCGACCGCGGAGGTTATTTATATCACGGACGTGTAGCTGCATTAGCAGAATCTGCACGTGAAAACGGACTTAAGTTTTAATTGAAGGAGGCGAAACAATAAAATGGCTCGTAATCGTAGAGAAGAAAAACAAGAATTTGAAGAACGCGTAGTAACGATCAACCGTATCGCGAAAGTAGTTAAAGGTGGTAGACGTTTCCGTTTCTCTGCTTTAGTAGTAGTAGGGGACAGAAAAGGTCGCGTAGGATTCGGTCAAGGTAAAGCACAAGAGGTGCCAGAAGCAATCAAAAAAGCAATTGAAGCTGCTAAGAAAAACCTTGTTGAAGTACCAATCGTAGACGGAACTATTCCACACGAAATTAACGGACGCTTCAGCTCTGGTCACGTATTCATGAAACCAGCAGCTCCAGGTACTGGGGTTATCGCAGGTGGACCGGTACGTGCGGTATTAGAGTTAGCAGGTGTTACAGACGTATTAAGTAAATCGATCGGAACAAGTACTCCAGTAAACGTAGTACGTGCGACGATGACTGGTTTAGAAGAACTTAAAAATGTTGAAGACGTAGCTAGACTGCGTGGAAAAACTGTAGAAGAAATCTTAAATTAAGGGGGAGTATTCAAGATGGCTAAAGTTAAAGTTACCCTCGTAAGAAGTGTTATCGGTAGACCGGAAACACAAAAGAAGACAGTCGCTTCACTCGGTCTAAAGAAAATTAATTCTTCAATCGAGCTTGAAGATACTGCTCAATTAAGAGGACAAGTAGAAAAAGTTAAACACTTAGTTAAAGTAGAGAATATTTAATAAGTAATATAAAATAGGAGGTGCAATAATGAAATTACACGAACTTAAACCAGTTGAGGGCGCACGTAAATCACGTAAACGTGTTGGACGTGGTATGTCATCAGGTCATGGTAAAACTTCAGGCCGTGGACATAAAGGACAAAACGCTCGTACAGGTGGTGGCGTAGGATTAGTATTCGAAGGTGGTCAATTACCACTATTCCGTGCGATTCCTAAACGTGGTTTCACAAATATTAACCGTAAAAGTTATTCAGTCGTTAACATTAGCGATTTAAATAAATTTGAGGCTGGAACTATAGTTACACCTGAATTACTCGTTGAGTCAGGATTAGTTAAAAAGAATGTAGCAATTAAAATTCTTGGTAACGGAGAACTCAATGTTAAGTTAACTGTTCAAGCACACAAGTTTTCTGCTACGGCTAAAGAAGCGATTGAGGCTCAAGGCGGCACTGTAGAGGTGATCTAATGATCAGCAACGTTGTCAATTTCTTTAAGATCAAAGAAATCAGGCAGAAGATTGTATTTACACTTGCAATGCTTGTAATATTTAAAATTGGTACGTATATACCAGTTCCTGGCGTAGATCCGAGTGTGTTTGACACACAAGCTCAAGGTGGCGTACTAGACGTCATGAACACATTCGGTGGTGGGGCACTTAAAAACTTCTCTATTTTTGCAATGGGGATTATGCCTTACATCACTGCGTCAATCGTTACGCAGTTACTGCAAATGGACGTTGTACCAAAGTTTGCTGAATGGGCGCGACAAGGTGAAGTCGGACGACGTAAAATCGCTCAGTTTACGCGTTACTTTACAATCGTATTAGCATTTATTCAGTCGATTGGTATGTCATTTGCATTCAACCAAATGTTTGGTGGTACATTAATTAGTGATAACTCAGTGGGTTCATACCTAATTATCGCTATCGTACTAACAACAGGTACTGCATTTCTATTATGGCTTGGTGAACAAATCACTGAAAATGGCGTAGGTAACGGTATTTCTATCATTATCTTCGCTGGTATTTTAGGATCACTACCAAGTGCATTAATTCAATTTTATGAACAACAATTTGTTGGCGCACAAGACAATACGATGGCTGTGTTAACAGTAGTTGGTATGATTGTTGGTTTATTACTTCTTACTGCATTTGCGGTTTACGTTTTACAAGCGATTCGTAAAATTCCGATTCAGTATGCAAGAGGTAAAGGTCGTCAAGCAATGCTTGCACCACAAGCGACTTTCTTACCGCTAAAAGTTAACCCTGCAGGAGTTATCCCAGTTATCTTTGCGATGGCATTCTTAATGTTACCGCAATCTATATCACTATTTTTCCAAGATAAAGATTGGGCAATTAAATTTGCTGAAGCTGCAAATCCAGCGTCTAATATCGGATTAGTGATTTACATCATTCTCATCATCTTGTTTGCGTACTTCTATGCGTTTGTACAAGTAAACCCTGAGAAGATGGCAGATAACTTAAAAAACCAAGGCAGTTACATTCCTGGTATTCGTCCAGGGAAAAACACGCAGACTTACATTACAAATGTTTTATATAGACTCGTATTTGTAGGTTCAATATTCTTAGCGTTTATTGCAGTGTTACCAATACTGCTAACTCGATTAATGGATTTACCACAAACGATTCAGATCGGTGGTACAAGCCTACTCATCGTTATCGGGGTTGCGCTAGAAACTATGAAACAACTCGAAGCTCAAGCAGGACAAAGAGAGTACAGAGGGTTTAGACGCAATAGGTAAACACGTATAGATTAGTAGGAGGATATTCATGAATATCGTAATTATGGGATTGCCTGGAGCAGGTAAAGGTACACAGGCGACTGAAATCATTAAAAAATACCCAATTCCACATATTTCTACTGGTGATATGTTCCGTTTAGCAATTAAAAACGAAACTGAACTCGGTAAAGAAGCAAAATCTTACATGGATCGTGGAGAACTCGTTCCCGATGAAGTAACGATTGGAATTGTCAGAGAAAGATTATCTGAAAGTGACGCTAAAGAAGGTTTCTTATTAGATGGTTTCCCAAGAACTGTCTCACAAGCAGAAGCTTTAAATGAAATTATGGCTGAACTTGGTACTCAGATTGATAGCACATTATATATCGATGTTCCTGAAGAGGAACTCATGAACCGCCTAACAGGACGTCGTATCTGTGAGGTATGCGGTACGGTATATCACTTAGTGTTTAACCCGCCGAAAAAAGACGGTGTATGTGATCTTGAAGGTGGTAAATTATACCAACGTGAAGATGACAACCCAGAAACGGTTCAAAAAAGATTAAGTGTAAACATCAAGCAAACGAAACCACTACTTGATTTCTATGAGAAACAAGGTGTTTTATCTAAAGTAGATGGTGCGAGAGATATCGATGAAGTGTTTGCTGATGTCGATAAGATACTTGAAACACTTTAATATTCACCTTGAGTCTTTAGGTGAATATCTCATCAGTCCTTAAATATAAGTGGTTTCACCTGAAGACAAGCAAAACAAAGAGTTTAAACTGTAAAGGAGGAATATAAAGTGAGTAAAGAGGGCGTTATTGAATTAGAAGGTCTTGTCAAAGAGACATTACCAAACGCACAATTCAAAGTAGAACTTGAAAACGGCCATGAGATTACAGCTCATGTGTCTGGTAAAATTCGTATGAACTATATTCGAATCCTTCCTGGAGATAAAGTAACAGTTGAAATGTCACCGTATGACTTAACTAAAGGAAGAATCACTTATCGTTTTAAATAAGGACTCCAATTATTAAGGAGGTAACAAAATGAAAGTTAGACCATCAGTAAAACCAATTTGCGAAAAATGTAAAGTCATTCGTCGTAAAGGAAAAGTAATGGTAATTTGTGAGAATCCTAAGCATAAACAAAGACAAGGATAATAAATAACGGAGGTGTAAATAATGGCTCGTATAGCAGGAGTTGACATTCCACGTAATAAACGTGTAGTAATCTCATTAACTTATATTTACGGTATCGGTAAATCGAGATCTTCTGAAATTCTTAAAGAAGCAGGCGTTAACGAAGACACGCGTGTACAAGACTTAACAGAAGATGAGTTAAACAAAATTCGTGAAGTTGTAGACAACTACAAACTTGAAGGTGACTTACGCCGTGATGAAAACTTAGACGTTAAACGTCTTTTAGAAATCGCATCATACAGAGGTATCCGTCACCGTCGTGGCTTACCAGTTCGTGGTCAAAAGACTAAGAACAACGCGAGAACGCGTAAAGGTCCTAAGAAAACAATCGCGAACAAGAAGAAGTAATTAACAAGTAAGGGAGGAGTATTATAAATGGCTCGTAATCAATCACGTACATTACGTAAACGTAGAGTGAAGAAAAATGTTGAATCAGGAATTGCACACATTCGTTCAACATTCAACAATACAATTGTAACGATCACGGATGATTTCGGAAACGCACTATCATGGTCATCTGCTGGTGCATTAGGATTTAAAGGTTCTAAGAAATCTACTCCATTCGCAGCACAAATGGCTTCTGAAACTGCTTCTAAAGCGGCAATGGAACACGGTCTTAAAACTGTAGAAGTAACAGTAAAAGGACCTGGTGCAGGACGTGAATCTGCAATTCGTGCATTACAATCAGCTGGATTAGAGATTACATCTATTAAAGACGTAACTCCAGTTCCACACAACGGTTGTCGTCCACCAAAACGTCGTCGTGTATAATTAACGATGATAAAACACATTGCGCAATTAAACGGCGGTAATAGGGAGGAAAAAGTAAACAATGATTGAAATCGAAAAACCTAGAATTGAAACAGTAGAACTAACGGAAGATTCTAAGTTTGGTAAGTTTGTTGTAGAGCCTCTAGAAAGAGGATATGGAACAACGCTTGGGAACTCCTTACGTCGCATTCTTTTATCATCTTTACCTGGTGCGGCAGTAAAGACAGTCGAATTCGAAAACGTACTACATGAATTCTCAACAATTGAGAACGTCATCGAAGATGTTACAACAATCATCACAAACATTAAAAGTTTAGCGTTAAAAATCTATTCAGAAGAAGATAAAACGTTAGAAATTGATGTTACAGACGAAGGTGTTGTAACAGCAGGAGATATTATCCACGACAGTGACGTTGAGATTTTAAACCCAGAGTTAAAAATCGCAACAGTAGCAAAAGGTGGAGTCCTAAGAGTACGCATGATTGCTGGACGCGGACGCGGTTATGCTTTATCTGAAGCAAACAACAAAAGCGACCTACCAATCGGAGTAATTCCAGTAGACTCTATTTACACACCAGTAAAACGTGTCAACTACACAGTAGAAAGCACACGTGTCGGTCAAAATGCGAACTTCGATAAGTTAACATTAGATGTATGGACAGACGGATCAATTACACCGCTTGAATCTATTTCACTGGGTGCAAAAATCTTAACTGAACATTTAAACATCTTTGTCGACTTAACAGACGAAGCGCAAAATGCTGAAATTATGGTGGAAAAAGAAGAAGACCAAAAAGAAAAAGTACTTGAAATGTCTATCGAAGAACTCGACTTATCTGTACGTTCTTACAACTGCTTAAAACGTGCAGGCATTAACTCAGTTCAAGAGTTAACAGAGAAAACAGAAGCAGACATGATGAAAGTACGAAATCTAGGACGTAAGTCTTTAGACGAAGTTAAAAATAAATTAGATGATCTTGGATTAGATTTACGCCAAGAAGATTAATTAAAGAGGAGGTATAAGAATGGCTTACAGAAAACTCGGTCGCGACTCAGCACACAGAAAATCTATGCTTAGAAACCTTGCGACATCATTAATCGTTGAAGAACGCATCGTTACAACAGAAAAGCGTGCGAAAGAGCTACGTAAAGTTGTAGATCGTCTTGTAACTTTAGGTAAGCGTGGAGACGTAGCATCTAGACGTCGTGCTGCTGAAACGGTACAAAACGTAACGTTAGTAAACGAAGATGGTTCAACAACAACTGCATTACAAAAATTATTTGATGATATCGCACCTCGTTTTGAAGAACGTCAAGGTGGATACACAAGCATTAAAAAACTTGGTGAGCGTCGTGGAGACGGTGCAGAACAAGTGATTATTGAATTTGTTGAGGGTGCTTAAACCTCTTATAAAGCAGTATGAGTGTTACGATAGATTTACTTCTGTCTAGCTCTTAAGTATCCTGCAAAACTATGAATTGCGCGACTCTTTTGCAGGGTACGCGCTTTTTTATTTAACTATTTTAAAGAAGGTGGAAATATGATTTCACTTAAAAATGTTTCATACAAATATAGCCACAGCAGTCGATACGCATTGAATCATATTTCTATCGACTTTAATAAATCAGAATTTGTTTCAATTATTGGGCATAACGGTTCTGGTAAAAGTACGTTAGTAAAAATCATAATGGGTATACTCATTCCAACTGAAGGTGATGTGTATATCGATAGAGAAAAAGTGACAGAAGACAATTTCCAAGACATTCGCGAAAAATTTGCAATCGTGTTTCAAAATCCGGATAACCAGTTTGTCGGAGCGACGGTTGAAGATGATGTTGCGTTTGGGTTAGAAAATCGCGGTGTTCCACATGAAACAATGAAAGACAAAGTGGAGTCTGCTTTAAGAGAAGTCGGTATGTGGGAGTTTAGAACACATGAACCGCATCGTCTTTCTGGTGGTCAAAAGCAACGTGTTGCCATTGCAGGGGCACTTGTGACGGATCCAGACGTGTTAATTATGGATGAATCGACGTCGATGTTAGATCCGACTGGTAGAAGGGATATTTTATCTTTACTTAAAAACATACATAAAACGAGAGAGACGACGATCATTTACATTACGCATGACTTAACTGAAATTGAAGACAGTGATTACGCATATGTGATGCGTGATGGTAAAATTCGTAGCGAAGGTCAAGTGTATGAAATCTATCAAGACACGGATGTGTTAAAAGAGAGCAATTTAGTGCTTCCATTTAATATTGAGTTATCCGAAGCGTTAATGAACGGCGAATATATGTCATACGAAGAGTTGGTGGAACGTCTATGAATATAAGTCTAGAGAACGTTACAATAGTCTACCAAAGGAAAACACCATTTGAATTTAAAGCGTTAAATAACATCACGACACAATTTGAACAAGGTAAATTTTACGGTGTCATCGGACATACAGGTAGTGGGAAGTCAACGCTCGTACAAATGTTAAATGGACTTATTTTACCGACAGAAGGAGAAGTCCAAGTCGGTGAACATGTATTAACTAGAAAAGCGAAATATAAAATCATTCACGACGTTAAAAAACGTGTGGGGATCGTCTTTCAGTTCCCTGAACACCAGCTGTTCGATGAAACGGTCCTTAAAGACGTTTCATTTGGACCGATGAATATGGGAAAGTCTAAAGAGGAAGCAGAAGCGATAGCTAAAAAATATTTAGAACTTTTAAATGTCGATGAATCATTATTTGATCAGTCACCGTTTGATTTATCTGGCGGGCAAATGCGTAAAATTGCGCTCGCAGGTATACTATCGATGGAACCTGACGTGCTTATATTAGACGAACCAACGGCAGGACTAGATCCACTCAGCCATATTAAAACGATGGAGTTATTTAAATCGTTACACGAGACGCTCGGGATCACAGTCATACTCGTCACGCACGATATGAATGACGTGTTTAACTATACTGATGAGGTTAAAGTACTTTCTAAAGGACATCTCGTCGCTGAAGGGGATACGCATGAACTCTTACAAGATGAAGCACTCTTAAAAGAGTATCAACTAGAAGTTCCAAACGTCGTACGCCTCGTTCATGATTTACGTAAAAAAGGATATACGTTAGACGAAATGCCTCAAAACATACAGTCTTTTATACGTATGTATAAGGGGGTATTCGATGTTTGATTCGATGCTACTTGGTCGTTATATTCCTGGTGATAGTGTCATTCATAAACTCGATGCACGTGCGAAATTAATCGCGACGGCACTATTTATGATTATCGTGTTTTTTGCGAATAACTTAGTGACGTACTTACTTTTAATTGCCTTTGTACTCATCATTTTAAAGCTCGCAAAACTCGGTATTATGTTTGTATTAAACGGGCTTAAGATCATATTCGTACTACTCATATTTACGTTTTTAATGCACCTATTCTTAACAAAAGGCGGTCCGGTACTCGTCGATGCTAAAATATTTACGATTGAGTTAGAAGGGTTGATCAGAGGTTTATATATATCTACGAGACTCATTATGCTCGTCATCGTAACGACGATTATGACACTGACGACAAGTCCGATTTCATTAACTGACGGCTTAGAAAAGCTCGCATCACCGTTGAAAGTGTTTAAAGTGCCTGTTCATGAAATCGCAATGATGACTTCGATAAGTTTAAGATTTATACCGACGTTAATGGATGAGACCGATAAAATAATAAAAGCACAATCATCAAGAGGATCGACATTTATGACAGGTCCAGTAAAAGACCGTATAAAAGCACTCATTCCTATCGTCATACCACTATTTATATCTGCGTTTCAAAGAGCAGAAGATATGGCTGTTGCAATGGAAGTAAGAGGCTATAAGGGAGACGAAGGACGTACACACTACCGACTCCTTATATGGCATAAAAGAGACACGATTGCGCTTATTATATTAGTACTATTTGGAGTACTACTGTGGGTGTTAAGAACATGACACGTATATTATTAAAAATAACGTATAACGGTAAAGAATTTGATGGTTGGCAGTATCAGCAAAATCGTCGTACTGTTCAAGGTGAAATTGAGCGTGCATTAAAATCTGTGCACCGTGAATTTATAAGAATTCACCCAGCGTCACGTACAGATAAGCACGTTCATGCACTTGAACAATACGCACACTTTGACACGACACTCGATATCGACCCGGAGAAATGGGCGTTTATATTAAACAACAAACTTTCAGGAGACGTCCGTATTATAGAGTCTAAAGAAATCGACACGGACTATCACGTAAGGTATCACTCGAAAGGAAAAGTATACCGGTACAAAATGTACTTCGGCGAATCATCTCCTTTTAAATACGGTCTAGAAACACACGTGAAAGATGAATTAAACATCGACAGAATGCGTGAAGCGGCAGAGTACTTTATCGGCACACATGACTTTACAAGTTTCTCGAGTGCAAAAACTGTCATTGAAAACAAAGTGAGAAATATATACAAACTCGATATAATCGAAACGACAAACGGATTAGAAGTCGTCATTATGGGGTCAGGATTTTTATATAACATGGTGCGAATTATCGTATCTTATTTACTTGAAGTCGGTAAAGGGAATAGAGAACCAAAATCTACAAAAGAAAACATTGAAAACAAAGACCGAACGCAAAATCCAAAAGTTGCACCAGCAGGTGGATTATATTTAGAGCGTATATTTTTAACAGAAGAAGAACAACACGATTATTTAAAAGAAAACACGTGATACCGTTGACTTTTAACGTAAAGGTGCGTTATAATTACTAACGGTATAAATTTATATCACACACTGATAAGCCCCGGAACTTATCTTTTGTAAGATATAAGATGAACAATTAAATTAGAAAATTAGAAACTTTTTTTATTTTGGAGGGCAAAACAATGCGTCAAACATTTATGGCTAACGAGTCAAACATTGAGCGTAAATGGTACGTAATTGATGCTGAAGGACAAACTTTAGGTCGTCTTTCAACAGAAGTTGCATCAATCTTACGTGGTAAACATAAACCAACATACACGCCACACGTTGACACTGGTGACTACGTGATCATCATCAACGCTGGTAAAGTTGAATTAACAGGAAACAAATTAAGTCAAAAAGTATACTACAGACACACTGGTCACCCAGGTGGAATTAAAGAAGTAACAGCTGGAGAGTTAAGAGAAACTTACCCAGTTCGTTTAATCGAAAAATCTGTAAAAGGTATGCTACCTAAAAACTCTTTAGGTGACAAACAACTTAGCAAATTATTCGTATATGAAGCAGACACGCATCCACATGCGGCACAACAACCTGAAAACTACGAGTTACGTGGTTAAGGATTAGGAGGTAAACACATTGGCTAAAGTAGAATATAGAGGAACTGGACGTCGTAAAAAGTCAATCGCACGTGTACGTCTTGTACCAGGTGAAGGTAACGTAACGATCAACAATCGTGACATGAGAGAATACCTTCCATTTGAAAGCTTAATCTTAGACTTAAACCAACCATTCGCTGTTACTGAAACAGAAGGTAACTACGATGTATTAGTAAACGTACACGGTGGTGGATTCACAGGACAAGCTCAAGCAATCCGTCACGGAATTGCACGTGCATTATTAGAAGCAAACCCTGAACACCGCGCTGAATTAAAACGTGCTGGTCTCTTAACACGTGACCCACGTATGAAAGAGCGTATGAAACCAGGTCTTAAGAAAGCTCGTAAAGCACCACAATTCTCTAAACGTTAATCTTGTTAATATATCAACAGTTCGAAGCACTTCTCGAGAAATCGGGGAGTGCTTTTTTGTGTTAATAAGGTTTATGGGTAAGCTAACGTGCAAAACTCTTCTGAGAATCGAAGGTAAGAGATTTATGTTAATTACTTACTATTCTTATTGAAATAAGATATCGTTCACCTTAAGATTTATCTAGTTGAATTGATCCAAAAATTTCCTTTTAATATACATGAAGATATTAAAAGGAAATTAGGATTTAAAAGTATACTAATAAACATGATATATTTAAAGGAATACTTATATATTGACATTGTGTTATATTATAAGTAATATTGAGATGAAGTATAGCTGCGGGACTCCTAAGGGAGCCGTTTGCGGAAGACATCTCAAATTATGGAGGTGTCTTTTTTTATGAAATTCTTTAAGACAATTGATGAACAAATAGAAATTTTAAAAAGTAGAGGATTAATACTCGATGAATCTGATAATTATAAAAAAGTAAAACAGTACCTACTAACTAATAATTATTATGATGTCATTAATGGATATGCACGATATTTCTTGAAAAATACAAACTCATTCGAGGATAATGTAACTTTTAATGAGATAACCTTTTTATATGAATTTGATACAGCAATACGAAATACATTATTTAACTCTATAATATTAGCAGAAAAGCACCTTAGAGGACTTGTAGCATATTACATCAGTGAAGAATGCCATAAGCAAGGTAATATAGAATTTTATAAAGAAAAAAACTTTTATAAAAAGGATCCTTTTTATTTAAGACAAAAAATATGGAAAATAATTGATAATAATAAAAATTCTAGACATAATAATTCAATTCGCCACCATTATTTGAAATATCAATGTGTTCCGTTTTGGGTTATAGTTAATTATCTTACTTTTAAAGATATATATGAAATTCTAGTTAGAGTCCCAACTATACAAAACAAAGTTGCAAAAGATTTATTGAGTTTCATACAAGAACATCTAGATATCAATAAATATCTGTTCACTCCAGAAAGTTTTATTAAGTTTTATTTATAAC
>NZ_CAVG010000148.1 GCF_000438455.1 Nosocomiicoccus massiliensis | reverse complement strand
TTTGATGATATTAGCAGTGAATTCAACTTGAATAAAGGGCAAATAAACAAAGTTCAAAGAGAACTTCACAAATCAATAGAAGAAGCTATTAGCGATGAACATCTTACATTTAAAAATCATGTAAATGAATCGTTTAGTCAGTATCAAAGAAATATAAATGAAGCACAAAAATTAAATGATGAGAAAATGATCGAAGATGCTCAAAGAACATACGAAGAAGATAGAGACAAAATAGAGCAATCATTCATAAGTGAAGTTAATGAAAAAGTAGAATCAACATTGCAAGATTTAGTTGAAGAGCAAATGGAAAAAGTTGAAGAGAAGAAAAAGCAGACTACTGAAGACGATGTTCGTGATCACCTACGTGGATTTTCACGTACAATACCAGCATTCTTGATGGCATACGGCGATGAGAATACAACTTTGAGTAATTTCCATGAAAATATTGATGAAGACACCTTTAAAGAACTTACAAGTATAACGTTAGATGAGTTTAAGAAACTTCGTGATGGTTTTACTTTTGTTGATAACGATGGAGTAGAGAAAAGTGTTCCAGGTTTATTTAATGAAGTAGTATTCAATGCAAGTATTAAAGAGTTCTTGGATACTAGACATAGACTTGCAAATTATTTTGACGATGAACTCGATGAAGATATATTTGATTACATTCCACCTCAACAAACAAATCAGATATTTACACCAAAGCGTGTTGTAAAAATGATGGTTGATGCTCTTGAGAAAGAAAATTCTAATATTTTCAAAGACAAAACAGTTAAATTTGCGGATTTATATACAAAGAGTGGGCTGTATATAACGGAGATAGTGAAGAAACTTGATAATGGATTAAAAGAAGAGATTCCTAATAGAGAAGAGAGAATAAAATGGATCTTAGAGAATCAAGTTTATGCCTGTGCTCCGAGTAATATAATTTATAACATTGTGAAGAACTTTATATTTGGTGAGCTTGAAGATGTGTCAACAGGTAATCTAATTGAGGTTGATACACTAAAATTAGCGAGCAATGAGATGTTGAGTGACAATATTAATGAGTTATTTGGAGATGATAAATTGAAATTTGATGTAATTATAGGAAATCCGCCGTATCAAGATGAAACAATTGGTGACAACAAGACTTATGCACCTCCAATTTACCATAAGTTTCTAGAAGAATCATATAAACTTGCAAGTAAAGTAGAGATGATTCATCCAGCGAGATTTTTGTTTAATGCGGGAAGTACGCCTAAAGCTTGGAACAGAAAGATGTTATCAGATAAAAGTTTGAAAGTCATAAAGTATTTTGAAGATAGTTCCATTGTGTTTCCTAACACAGATATAAAAGGTGGCATTGTTATTACCTATAGAGATGTGGGCAAAGTATTTGGTGAAATAGGAACATTTACTATACATGAAGAATTGAATGGTATTCTTAAGAAAGTTTCAGCTAGAACTAATGAAACATTAGATAGCTATATTTCAGGAAGAGGAGTATATAAATTATCTCCATTAGTCACATAAGGATTATCCAATAATAGAAAAATTACAATCAAAAGGTCATAAAAACGATATTGGATCTGGAGTATTTAGAATTTTAAAGGATATTATTTTTTATAAAGATGTGCCCAAAAACCAGGATGAATTTGTAAAAATATTGGGCTTAGAAAATAGTAAAAGAACTTATTATTGGATGGAGAAAAAATATTTAAATGCACCAGATAGTTTTAGGAATTATAAAGTAATCATGCCACAAGCAAATGGAAATGGATCCTTTGGAGAACCCATCAGTTCCCCTCTAGTACTAAATCCTAATGTAGGTGCAACAGAGACATTTCTTTCTATTGGAGGATTTTCGACAAAGAATGAAGCAGAAGCAGCACTAAAATATATCAAGTGTAAATTTACAAGAACTTTATTAAGTGTTTTAAAAATTACTCAGGCCAATACAAGAGATAAATGGGCTAAAGTACCTTTACAAAACTTCTCTGATACTTCTGATATTGATTGGTCAGTAACTATTCAAGAAATTGATCAGCAATTATATAATAAATATAAATTAAGTCAGGAAGAAATACAGTTTATTGAAGGAAATGTAAGACCAATGGAATGAAAGTTCATACATCAGTTACTTTTGGCATCAGCAGAAATGTTGATGCTCTATTAATAACTTTAATTAATGCAATTTTATAAATAGTGCTTTGAGATAGGAGTATATGAATGAGCGAAAATATGATTATGCAATTGAGAAAGTTAGCATTAACAAAGCAACTGAATTTTTTAGTAGGGTCAGGAGCATCGATGCCAGCGATACCATTAATGGGGAGTTTTAAAGAGTGTAATGAGAAATCAGCAAATGAACAATTACTTGAAAAAGTGAAAGCGGTTAGCAAAGAGTTGTTATTAGGTACCTACAGTGAAGAAAATGATAAGAGTATCACAACATCCTTAAGCAATTATGAGTTTTTTCTTGAAAGTATTGTGTATATTTTAAGTTTATCCAATTCACGGCAAATACCTAAGAATGCTAATCTGTTTACAACAAACTATGATTTGTTTATTGAAAAGGCAACTGACTATATATTAAAGAAATATAAGGTGGTTTTTAATGATGGTGCAAGTGGATACTTTGATCGTTATTTAGATAGTTCGAATTTTAATAGAACGGTTTCTTATAAAGGATTAAACGATAATTATATTAATGAAATACCATCTATTACCTTGATAAAACCACATGGATCAATAAATTGGGAAAAACATGATGAAAGTATATTAATTAAAAACGAAGTTGTATCAGAGCCAGTAGTGGTAGAACCCGATGGTTATGAATCAGCTACAACCTTTGAAAGTAATCATTTCCATGAAATGTTACGCATATTTCAAATGGAATTAGATAAACCACAATCAGTTCTATTTGTGATAGGATTTTCATTTCAGGATAAACATATCGCAAAAATGATTAAACGAGCAATACAGAATCCAGAGTTAATGATTTATGTCTTTGGTTATACAGATAATGATAGAGAAGTTTATTTACGAAATTTAAACTTTGAAAACGAAAGTCATAATTTTAAAATT
>NZ_CAVG010000147.1 GCF_000438455.1 Nosocomiicoccus massiliensis | reverse complement strand
CATTTATTTTTAAAAAAAAGTATTGCATACATACAAGAAATATGTAATAATAATACGTGCGGAGAATTAGCTCAGCTGGGAGAGCACCTGCCTTACAAGCAGGGGGTCGGTGGTTCGAGCCCGCCATTCTCCACCATTTATGCCGGCCTAGCTCAACTGGTAGAGCAACTGACTTGTAATCAGTAGGTTGGGGGTTCAAGTCCTCTGGCCGGCACCATCTAGAGCCGTTAGCTCAGTCGGTAGAGCATCTGACTTTTAATCAGAGGGTCACAGGTTCGATTCCTGTACGGCTCACTCTTTAAGCGGGTATGGCGGAATTGGCAGACGCACTAGACTTAGGATCTAGCGCCTTCGGGCGTGGGGGTTCGACTCCCTTTACCCGCACCATAAAAAATTAAATAACGCGGAAGTAGTTCAGTGGTAGAACACCACCTTGCCAAGGTGGGGGTCGCGGGTTCGAATCCCGTCTTCCGCTCCATTAAATGGTTGCGCCGGGGTGGCGGAACAGGCAGACGCACAGGACTTAAAATCCTGCGGTAAGTGATTACCGTACCGGTTCGATTCCGGTCCTCGGCACCATTTTTTAAGCGCCCATAGCTCAATTGGATAGAGCGTCTGACTACGGATCAGAAGGTTAGGGGTTCGACTCCTCTTGGGCGCGTATATAAAAGTGACGGGAATTAGCTCAGCTTGGTAGAGCACTTGGTTTGGGACCAAGGAGTCGTAGGTTCGAATCCTATATTCCCGATATAATGGGGGGTTAGCTCAGCTGGGAGAGCGCCTGCTTTGCACGCAGGAGGTCAGCGGTTCGATCCCGCTACTCTCCACCATTAGTTTTATATATAAGTTTGATGAGTATACCAGGCGGTGTAGCTCAGCTGGCTAGAGCGTTCGGTTCATACCCGAAAGGTCGGGGGTTCGATCCCCTCCACCGCCACTTAAAGTGGACCTTTAGCTCAGTTGGTTAGAGCAAACGGCTCATAACCGTTTGGTCGCAGGTTCGAGTCCTGCAAGGTCCATCGAATTTTAATTTAATATTATTATGGAGGAATACCCAAGCCTGGCTGAAGGGATCGGTCTTGAAAACCGACAGGGGCGTAACAGCTCGCGGGGGTTCGAATCCCTCTTCCTCCGTTTTCTTTTTATTATCGCGGGATGGAGCAGTTGGTAGCTCGTCGGGCTCATAACCCGGAGGTCAGTGGTTCAAATCCACTTCCCGCAATTTTTTTTATATCAATTAATGGTCCCGTGGTGTAGCGGTTAACATGCCTGCCTGTCACGCAGGAGATCGCGGGTTCGATTCCCGTCGGGACCGCCATTTAATTTAATATATGGTTCTGTAGCTCAGTTGGTAGAGCATCTGACTGAAGATCAGAGTGTCGGCGGTTCGATTCCGTCCAGAACCACCATTTTGCCGGCCTAGCTCAACTGGTAGAGCAACTGACTTGTAATCAGTAGGTTGGGGGTTCAAGTCCTCTGGCCGGCATTTTTTGGAAGGGTAGCGAAGTGGCTAAACGCGGCGGACTGTAAATCCGCTCCTTCGGGTTCGGCAGTTCGAATCTGCCCCCTTCCATTTATAGGGGTATCGTATAATGGTAATATAGAGGTCTCCAAAACCTTTGATGTGGGTTCGATTCCTACTACCCCTGTACGACGGCGATTGTGGCGAAGTGGTTAACGCACTGGATTGTGGCTCCGGCATGCGTGGGTTCGAATCCCATCAGTCGCCCCATATTGGGCTGTAGCCAAGCGGTAAGGCAACGGATTTTGGCTCCGTCATGCAAAGGTTCGAATCCTTTCAGCCCAGTAGTTTGGCGCCTTAGCCAAGTGGTAAGGCCGAGGACTGCAAATCCTCTACCACCGGTTCAAATCCGGTAGGCGCCTTTTTTAATTTTATATATGCGGAGATAGTTAAGTTGTTTATAACATACTTCTTCCTGAAGTAAGTCGTTGGTTTAAATCCAGCTCTCCGCTCCATTTTTTTGGTAAGACTTTGTAAGTCTTATTTTTTTTTTATTAAAATTAAGCTCCCGTGGCGGAATAGGCAGACGCGTCGGACTCAAAATCCGATTCTTCGGAGTGCCGGTTCGATCCCGGCCGGGAGTATTTTGTTTATTAGGACGATGAAGTTTGTTGAAAAGGAGATTAGTATATGGGTATTTTTGCTTTTATTTTAATTTGTGGTCTTTTTGGTTATTTTTTAATTAATCGTTTTAGAAGATGAGGTTTTTCTTTATCTTAATAGATTTTATAAAAATAACATGATAAGATAATAAAACGTTATGAATGCTCTTTTACAAAGTTATACTGATAAAATTTTATCGATGTGCTGTATAATAAAAGATAGAAATCGTTTGAGAGGAGATAGGCTGTTGAATCAAAGAGAGGCTGAAGTATTAAATCTCATAAAAGAGAACCCGTTTATTTCTCAGTCGGAGTTGTCTAAAAAGCTTGGTTTAACTGCTTCGAGTGTATCGAGAATTATAGCAGATCTCGTGCATAAAGAGTTTATTCAAGGACAAGCTTACGTTTTAAATGAAGAGTTCCCGATCGTTTGTGTCGGTGCAGCGAATATTGATAAGAAGTTTTTTGTTCATGAAAAGCTGATTCATGGAACGTCAAATCCGATTGATTCTGCGCATTCTGTCGGTGGAGTTGTACGTAACATCGCTGAGAACTTGGGTCGTTTAGGCCAAAACGTTGCGCTCATTACGACAAGAGGTGATGACGCAGAGTGGCTGAAAGTTAAAGAAGCATCTGAAGCGTATATTAACTTAGATTTCACTGAAATCATCGAAGGGAAAAATACAGGCGCATATACTGCATTAATAAACCGTGAAGGCGAAATGGAATACGGTTTTGCGGATATGAGTATTTACGATGAATTCACACCTGAAGTACTGATTCGTCAGACGTATATTTTAAAGCGTGCAAAATGTATCGTAGCGGATTTAAACGTACCGAAAGTGACGCTTGAATTCTTAGTAGCATATGCAGAAAAACACGATATTAAGTTAGTATTTATTCCTGTATCTGGACCGAAAATGGAGCGTCTGCCGGATGATTTAGAGCCAGTCGACTGGTTAATTGTGAACCGTGATGAGACTGAAGCTCAGTTTAATATGGTCATTCAGACGGATGAAGATTTAATGGAAGGTGCGAAGTTGTGGAACGCTCGCGGCGTGTCTAACGTTATCGTAACGAACGGATCTAAATTTTTAGCATATTCGTCTAAAGATTATGAAAAGATTTATCAGATTAAGAAATCGAGCCGCGTCGTCGACGTAACAGGCGCTGGCGATAGTTTTTCTAGCGCAGTGATTTACGGATGGCTAAATGGGTATAGTATAGATGACTGTATTGAACTTGGTATGGTCAACTCAACAAAAACGATTGAAACAGATTTTACAGTACGTCAAGATTTAACAGAAAAGCAGTTAAAATTAGATTTGGAGGCTTATAGGAATGAATCATTTAATTGATCTTACAAAAGAAGTACAAGAAGCATTAGAAAATAATAAACCAGTGGTCGCATTAGAGTCGACTATTATTTCTCACGGTATGCCGTATCCACAAAACGTAGAGATGGCGAAGAAGACTGAAGAAATCATTAGAGAAAACGGTGCAGTACCAGCGACAATCGCAATTATGGACGGCCGTATTAAAGTCGGACTTACTGAAGACGATTTAGAATTACTTGCTAAAGAAGGACGTAATGTTACTAAAGTATCTCGTCGTGACTTAGCTGAAGTTATCGCAATGAAAACACTCGGTGCGACTACTGTAGCATCTACAATGATTTGTGCGAACTTAGCAGGAATCAAATTCTTCGTTACAGGTGGAATCGGTGGGGTACACCGCGGATATGAAGAGCATATGGACGTATCAGCAGACTTAGACGAACTTGGTAAAACAGACGTCGTCGTAATCTCTGCAGGTGCGAAATCTATTTTAGACTTACCAAGAACTCTAGAATACCTTGAAACAAAAGGTGTACCAGTAATTGGATATCAAACAGATGAACTACCTGCATTCTTCACGAGAGAAAGTGGACTTAAACTCGCATCACACTTCGATACGACAGAAGATATCGCAAAAGTCATTAAAGCAAAACACGATTTAGGACTTGAAGGTGGTACGAGCGTTGTAAACCCAATTCCAGAAGATGAAGCACTCGACAAAGACTACATCAACGGTGTAATCCAAGAAGCGGTCGAGCAAATGGAAAAAGACGGTGTCGGCGGTAAAGAAGCAACACCTTACTTATTAAAAGCAATCGTTGAAAAAACAGACGGAAAAAGCTTAGAAGCTAACATCAACCTCGTATACAACAACGCAAAAATCGGCGCACAAATCGCGGTTGATTACTATAAGCTGTAATTAGATAATAGAAGTTAATGCCCCCTCACATGGTGTGAGGGGGTTTTTATTCATGAAATAATAGTGTAGGGTTACTCG
>NZ_CAVG010000146.1 GCF_000438455.1 Nosocomiicoccus massiliensis | reverse complement strand
TTCATTCGTGAAGAAATAGTGGGAAGTTACACTGAAACTTAATGAACAGCGGCTCATTCGCTAAGAAATAGTGGGAAGTTACACTGAAACTTAATGAATAGAGGCTCATTCGTGAAGAAATTGTGGGAAGTTACACTGAAACTTAATGAATAGAGGCTCATTCGCTAAGTAATGGTGTAGAGTTACCCGAAACCTTGATGAACAGCGGCTCATTCATTAGGAAATAGTGTAGAGTTACCCGAAACCTTGATGAGCAGCGTCGCCGTCGCATTCATTAAGAAATAGTGAATAGGGCCTACACAGAAACATAATGAAAAACTATCAATTCTCGAAGTAACTGTTAATTTTTTAGTGATCATGTTCTTTATCCACAAAATAGACCATACGACTTGTACCAATTCTTTCGTAATAGCGGTTCATAATTTTTCTCAATTTATAATACGAAATGCGACCATCCGTGAAGTCATATATATTTTTATAGGTCACTTTTTCGTCTGGAAATAAGCACTGGAAATCCTGAATTACTTCAATAATGATATCTTTTTGATGATAAAAACTACCGCACTGTTTGCAAATATATTTTTCATGACCATTTTCGACTAATTTCTCACCATCTATTCTACAAAAAATGCCTTTATTTATAGTGTTGAACGTATAATTAACATCGCATTGACGAGTTGTTTCGTTGTAACACATTAATATACGCTGTTTAATCGAATTGGCATGAGATTTTAGTGGGAAATTGTTTTTCTTCAAATTTTCAAGAAATGCTGGAAGTTGCGCGTTTGTAACAATCATTTCATCAATCGGCGCATTAAAAAGATGAAAGTTATTGTTAAGAAAAATCACATATTTTTCAATTGGAATACTATAATTTAATTGATTCAGCAATTGAGTAAATTTATCACCAGTATCGTGAATTTGTTGTATTGGAGACTTCAATAGTCGATTTGTTTTATAGGTATAAAAATTATTGTCTCGAAATACTAAATTGCCGTTATAGTTTTTTACTTCAAAAAGTATTATCTTATTATTAAATATTGCTAACGTGTCAATTTGTCGTTCAGATCCGTTGATTATAAATCTAAAGTCATGAATCGTTGTACAAAATTTGGACATAATGCGATCAAAATTATTAGAAAAACTGAATTCTCCTTCATATCCTAAATTCAGATATCTCAAATATTGACTCTCATGGCTATTCAAATGCCCCCTCTTTTTTAAAGCGATTAACTGACGATGAGCAAGAGATTTTTTTATCATCATATAATCCTCCTATATACAATGTTCACTATATAAGTATAAACCTTTTAAATCGTTTTAGAGTATAATTGCAAGTTTTAATTATAAATTTACCAAATTAAAATTTCTGTTAAATAATCAGGGAAATAATTTAAAAATTACAGCACATCATTAAAAAACTGTAATAATATTGCCACTTTAAAGGAAGAAATACATAGTGCCTCCTAAAATTTCGCAACAATTTATGATTGTATGTTCCGGAATTACTTGAGTGTCACTAGAAATGGATAATAAGAAGTAATAAATAATAAGATAGTACCTATATGTGCAGTAAAAATGAATAGTTATATGAAAAGTAGATGAATAGAGGCTCATTCGTGAAGAAATAGTGTAGAGTTATCCAAAAGTTTGACGAATAATAACTTATTCGTTAAGAAGTAGTGTAGAATTACCTGAAAGTTTAATGAATAGCGGCTTATCTGTTATAAATCAGTGTAGAGTTAGCCGAAAGCTTGACGAAAAGAGGCTCATTCGTTAAGAGATAGTGTAGAGTTATCCAAAAGTTTGAAGAATAATAACTTATTCGTTAAGAAGTAGTGTAGAATTACCTGAAAGTTTAATGAATAGCGGTTTATCTGTTATAAATCAGTGTAGAGTTACACGACAACTTAACGAATAACGACGTTAATCCTTATTCTCTAAAAATCTCAGTTCTCGACACACATCTCCAAGTGGTAATCCAACGACAGCGTTGTAATCACCGGAGATTCGCTTAACGAACTTCGCGCCGAGTCCCTGGATACCGTATGCTGCTGCCTTATCATATGGTTCGTCTGTATTTAGATAGTGTTCGATTTCTTCATCGTCTAACTCGAAGAACTCGACTTCAGTTTCTCTAACGATTGGTATTTCTGCGTCACCTTTACGCAGGAGTGCTGCTGAAATAACAGTATGCGTTTTGCCCGACAGCATTTTAAGCATGCGGCGTGCGTAGGATCGGTCAGCCGGTTTCTCCAATATTTCTCCATTAAACTGTATTAGTGTGTCACATGATAAAATAATGTCTTCGTCGTTATCAATTGCGTATGATTTTAAGCGTGCGAGAGCCACCGCTTTCTTCTGTGGATCTGTCTCAGTGACAGATGATTCATCGACGTTTGGGATAATAGTTAAAAAGTTTAATTCGACTTGCTTTAATAACTCTTGCCGTCTCGGTGATCCAGATGCTAAAATAAGCATAAATTGTCTCAATCCTTTCTTTATAATAGGTGTGGAGATATTCTAAAATAAGTGTATAATCTAATAATGTATTGAATATCATTTTAGAATGTTTATTTGCATATCGCAAGAGGTGAAGTAAATGTATAAAGTGGAGTTAACTAAATTTAGAGTGAAACCAGGAAAATCTAAAAAAGTAGACCGTTGGATGAAATACATCCAAGAAAATATGGAAGGTGTCATTCGTAACGTCGAAGGCGAAAAAGTATATGTCGAGACGATTTTCCGTGAAGCGTTTAACGATGTAGAATACCTTTACTGGTATACAATTCAAGATAAAGAAGCAGCAGAAAGTGAAACGACTTCACCGATTGATCAAACACATATCGACTTTTTTGAAGACTGTATTGATCACACTTTCCATCCGGAAGATATGGTATCAGAGGTACTCATCATTCCGGATCGTATAAAAAAAGCAATGCAGTATTAAAAGAAGCCAACTTCGGCTTCTTTTTTAATCTATTTAAAGAGGTGGCGTATGGATTATCAAAAGTTAAAAGATGAAATAATAGAATACGCACATACAATCGGCATTGACGAGATTGGTTTTACGACAGCAGAGCCGTTTCATGAGTTTAGAGATAAATTAATTTCGTACTACGAAAACAATTATGAATCAGGTTTTGAAAAGGGTACGATTGAAGAGCGTGTGAATCCGAAGTTGTCTCTCCCGAGCGCGCGTTCAATTATCGCGATTGCAGTTGGATATCCGAATCGTCTACCAAAAGATGCACCGAAGTCTCGTAAAGGTGAACGACGTGGTATATTCGCGAGGTCTTCATGGGGGTTTGATTACCACCATTTACTTAGAACGAGGCTCGAAAAGTTAGAGGCGTTTATTAAAGAACGTGTCGACGGTGTTGAAACGATGTCTATGGTCGATACGGGTGTTTTATCTGATAGGGAAGTTGCGCTACGAAGTGGTCTTGGATTTGTCGGTAAAAACGGGTTTATAATCAATCCGAAACTTGGCACGTGGACGTACTTAGGTGAAATGCTTATTAGTATCCCGTTTCCGCCAGATAAACCACTCGTTGGAACTTGTGGGGACTGTACGATTTGTATTGACCGCTGTCCAACGGGAGCACTCGTTGGCAACGGACAGCTCGATTCTAAAAAGTGTATCTCGTTTTTAACACAGACGAAAACATTTGTGCCAGACGAGTATCGTAAGTCCATCGGGAATAGAATATACGGTTGTGACACGTGTCAGCAAGTGTGCCCGTTAAACGTTGGTATCAATACGCAGCAAGAGGATATTATATTAGAGCCAGAAATTTTAAAACCAGAATTAACAAGTCTTTTAAAAGTGTCGAATAGAGAATTCAAAGAGACGTATGGTCACTTAGCAGGCGTTTGGCGCGGTAAAAATCCGCTACAGCGTAACGCAATTATCGCGCTCGCACATTTTAAAGAAGAAAGTGCGATCCCGACGTTAAAAGACGTCGCAGAAAACGACGTACGACCTGTCATTAAAGGAACAGCTTACTGGGCGATTGGACAAATTTTAGGCGATAAAGCACTCGATTACATTCACGAGCGCTATAGTAAAGAAACAGACGAAGCAGTAAAAGAAGAAATGCTAAAAGGTATACAAGAGGGTTAAGTTATGAATCATATCGTATTATTTCGACCAGATATTCCACAAAATACAGGAAATATCGGACGTACATGTGCAGCGACGAAAACGAAGTTGCATCTAATAAAACCATTAGGGTTTGAAATTACTGACAAACATTTAAAGCGTGCTGGTATGGATTACTGGTACGATCTCGATATTACTTATCACGATAGTATCGAAGAGTTTTTAGAAGAAGCAGACGGGAAACTTTACTTTATTTCTAAATTCGGAGAAAATTATTATCATGAAGAGGATTATTCTGATTCAGATGAAGACCACTATCTAATCTTCGGCAGAGAAACGAAAGGTCTTCCAGACTATATTAAAGAGAAGTACAAAGACCGTTTAATGCGTATTCCGATGCATGAGGATTTTAGAAGTTTAAATCTTTCAAATACAGTTGCGATGGTGCTTTACGAAGCGCTACGTCAACAAGGTTTTAAAGGTCTTATATAGGAGGATGAACATGAACGAGACAATTCAATTATTACAAAATCACCGTTCAATCCGTGATTTTAAAGATCAACCACTTGAAAAAGAAGTGATTGAAACACTAGTGAAATCTGCACAGCAAGCTTCGACGTCAAGTTACGTTCAGGCGTATTCAATCATTGGTGTGACAGATGAGGATAAAAAACAAGCGATTATGGAAATTAGTACACAACCGTACGTAAAAGATAACGGCCACTTATTTATCTTTGTCGCAGACTATAATCGTCATTTAGAGCTCGCAAAACGTAAAGGGTATGACATACATTTTGATACGACTGAAAGTTTACTCATCGGTGTCGTAGACGCAGCGCTTGCGGCACAAAACTTAGCAGTCGCAGCAGAGTCTCTAGACTTAGGAATTTGTTACTTAGGATCGATTCGTAACAATACGAAAAAAATCATTGAAATTTTAGACCTACCAGAAGGAACGTTCCCAGTGATTGGAATGGCTGTAGGATATAAAAATAGCGAAGGTAGTTTTAAAGAAAGATTACCACTCGACACAGTTTACTTTGAAAATACGTACCCAGAATTTGAACAAATCGAAGCGTCTCTAAATGTTTACGATGAATCAATTACAGAGTATTATAAAACTCGCGATGAAAATAAACGACAAGATAACTGGTCAGAGCAAGTCGTTAAAAAATTATCAAAAATGGACCAAGTCCGTAAAGATATAAAAAACGTATTAAATGCACAAGGATTTTTAAAAGATTAAACGAAAAAACGCAAACTTCAAAAGTTTGCGT
>NZ_CAVG010000145.1 GCF_000438455.1 Nosocomiicoccus massiliensis | reverse complement strand
TGGGTTATCATATGTCATTAAAGATTGACTTAATAGGAGCAACAACAGCATTTGGGCAAGGTAAACCAGGAGTGACTTTTGGACCTGATGCTTTAAGAATCGCAGGCATTGTAGAAATGCTTGAACAAAATGGACATACTGTTACTGATGTTGGAAATATTATCGGTAACTATCCTCATAACTATACTAAACAAAATATTAAAGTAACAGATGATCTTAAAAATTTAGATGAAGTAAGAGACTACTCTGAAGCGTTAGCTAAAGCTACATCTTCAAGTGTAGAAAACAATAAATTTCCTTTAACTATCGGTGGAGATCACTCGCTTGCGCTTGGTAGTTTATCAGGAATTGCACCTCACTATGACAACTTAGGCGTTATTTGGTTTGATGCACATGGTGATTTAAATACAGCAGAAACATCTCCGAGTGGGAACATTCACGGTATGATTTTAGCTGAATTATTAGGTGTAGGTAATGAAAAATTAACGTCGGTGAACGGCTTTAATGCGAAACTTAATTTTGAAAATGTCGTTTTAATCGGAGTTAGAGATTTAGACGATGGAGAAAAAGAATTAATTAAAGAAAAAAATATTTTAACGTTCTCTATGAGTGACGTAAGAGAACTCGGTTTAAATGAGATTTTAAACCGTACTCTAAAACATTTAGAGCATACAGATGGCTTACATTTATCATTTGACGTAGACTCAATTGACCCGATGGAAGTAAAAGGTACAGGTACTAAAGTACCAGGTGGACTATTTACTTCTGAAGTCATCATGTTTATGGAAGAGTTAAGTAAAACAAACAAACTCACTTCAATGGATTTAGTAGAAGTGAATCCTTTACTCGATGAAGAAAATAAGACAGCAGAAACAGCTGTACACGTAACAGAATATTTATTCGGTAAACGTACAAAATAAGCTAGTGCAATTGCACTAGCTTTTTTAACGTTTATTAAACATTGTTGCATTTTGTTATTAAAACGTTCATACTCTAAAAGAGTGAAACGTGAGGTGTACATATGATTGGTAATAGAATTAAAGAATTAAGGAACAATCAAAAACTGACTCAAGAAGAATTGTCTGAAGGCATCGTATCGAGAACGTATTTAAGTTTAATTGAAAAAGGCTCGGTTCAGCCATCGAATAACGTGCTTGTTAAGTTAAGTGAACGACTTGGTGTAAATGTGAATGACTTGATGGTTGAAAGTAAGAACTATCAATACAGTGATATCGATATGAGTCGTGAGATAATTTTTTATGAGAATAAAATTCAAAATGAAGATTTTGACGTCATTGAACAATTTATCGACAACCATTATGAAGAAAAAGAAGATATTAAAAAGTTAGATTTAGCGAGAATTTATTTAATATATGGAGAATATTATTTAAATCGATCTCAATACAAGTTATGTAAACGATATTTAGACGATGCAGCAAATATACTGTTAAAAATGCCTGTGAACGATTATTTTATTCGTTATACGAATGTGATCAGTCGCTACTATGTTAAAAATAATGATTATGATGAAGCACTCGACGTTTTAGAACGTGCACTCGTTGAAATGTCATATACGAATCAGTTTCAACTAGAGTCGATTCAAAACTTATTTTTAATGGCCAATATTTATTTCAATAAAAAGCAGTACTATACAGTACTTAGAATTATCAATAGAATGGAATATCTATCTCGTCAAGTGAATATCACTTATAAAGAGGACGACGTACGTTATATGAAGGGTATTTGCCTGTATCATGAGAAAAAATTTGATACACTAGAACTAATTACAGCACACAAAACTAATGTGTATGATAAAGTATTGTATTCATATTCACTTCTTGCGAAAGGGGACGTTAAGTCTGCGCTTGATATATATGGAACGATTGAATTCACGCGTGAATTCAATGCATTGAATGAGATAATAGACGAACTAGACGAGCGATTCAAATCTATTATCTAGAGAGGAAAAGAAACGACATGCTTATAGGAAAACTATTTGAAGAAACACCAACACTCCATTTAATTACAAGTATTGTCGACTTATTAATTGTATGGTTTGTATTTTATCAATTAATTAATGTGATTAAAGGGACAAAAGCAATCCAGTTAATCAAAGGTATATTTTTCATAATCATCGGTCGAGCAGTTAGTAACTTTTTAGAACTGACGACGACGACACAAATTTTTGACCTTGTACTTCAATGGGGATTCTTAGCAGTAATTGTAATATTCCAGCCTGAGTTAAGACGAGCGTTAGAACAACTCGGACGAGGAAAGATCTTTAAAAAGTCGACGACAAATCGTGAAGACGAATTAGAGAAGTACCGTGAAGAAATGATTACTGCTGTGAAATATATGGCCAAACGTAGAATCGGGGCTTTAATTGTATTTGAACGTGAAACTGGATTAAAAGACTATATCGAAACAGGGACGCCGATGAATGCAGATTTAACTGCTGGATTACTCATTAACGTTTTCGTGCCGAATACACCACTGCATGATGGAGCGATGATTGTACGAGACGATAAAATCGTTACAGCAGGGAGTTATTTACCGCTATCAGAGAGTAATAAAATCGGCAAAGAACTTGGGACTAGACACCGAGCAGCTGTCGGTATTTCAGAAGTTACAGATGCATTTACAATCGTCATTTCTGAAGAGACTGGTGACGTTTCTACGACGATTGACAGCCGTTTAAGAAAAAATTTATCGATAGAAGAACTCGATGAAGAATTAAAGAAGTATTGGATAATGACATCCGTAAAGAAAGACGGAGGTGGTCTATTTGCTAGAAAGTAAACCGGGTATACTTGTCGTATCACTGATACTCGCGTTATTCATGTTTGCGAGCGCAAATAAGATATTTGAAGATTTTAATCTATTTGGACAAAATGGTGGTAATGATACGATTACGATTGAAAATGTACCTGTTGAATTAAAGTACGATGAAGAAGAGTACTACGTGACAGGAGCACAAAAAACAGTTCAAGTGAACTTCTCAGGGACGCCATCAAAGTTAAAGCAAATTCAAGCGACAGATAACTTTAACGTCGTATTAGATCTACGAAATTATGAGCTTGGTGAGTTTGAAGTGACGTATGAAGTAGAAGGAATACCTGATGACATCACAGCAACAGTTTTACCGAAAAAGACAATGGTGTCGATTCAAAACTTAGTCGAACAAACATTTGAAGTTCAGGCGGAAGTAAACGAAAGTCGTTTATCATCTAACTATACAATCGAGTCTATTACGACAGACCCGGAAGTCGTCACTGTTAGAGGTGGAGAAGATGATATGGCACGTATACAGTATGTTCGTGCAATGATTTCTGGCACTGAGAAGATTACTGATGCGATTAGAGAAAGTGCGGAAGTAAGTGTCTTTGACGGTGTATATAACAAATTAGATGTCGTAATCGAGCCACAGAAAGTTGCAGTAGATATTAAAGTGAAAGAAAATAGTAAAGAAGTGCCGGTCTATTTAAATGTTGTCGGCAGTTTAAAAAGTGGATACCAACTCGATGGTATCTCTTTAGAAAATGAGACGATAACAATTTATGGCCCACAAGATATGCTCGATGAAATCGTCGGGGTCGAAGCGGAAATTAATTTAGAAGATATCGACAAATCTGGTAGTTTTAATGTATCACTAGAATTACCGAGTAATATACAAAAAACTGAACCAGCGAATGTAAAAGCTGAAGTCAAAATAAGTAAGAAATAGGAGTTAATTATGGGTAAATATTTTGGAACAGACGGTGTTAGAGGAGTAGCAAACGCGCTTTTAACACCAGAACTTGCATTTAAACTTGGACGTGTTGGAGGCAGTGTTTTACTTGAAAATAGTAAAGAAGAAAGACCGCGCGTTCTGATTGGAAGAGATACACGTATTTCTGGTGAGATGTTAGAATCTGCACTCATTGCTGGATTATTATCAATCGGAGCAGAAGTAATTCGTCTTGGGGTTATTTCAACACCGGGTGTCGCATATTTAACTAAAGATATGGAAGCGGACCTCGGTGTGATGATTTCTGCATCTCACAACCCTGTAGAAGATAACGGTATTAAGTTCTTCCAAAACGACGGATTTAAACTTGACGACGAGACAGAAGCAAAAATTGAAAGTATGTTAGATGAAGATGCTGAATTGCCACGTCCGACAGGAGTTGACGTTGGATTTATAACAGACTTTTTCGAAGGTGGGCAAAAGTATTTAAGTCATTTAAAATCAACGATTGACGGAGATTTACTCGATCAACATATCGTCCTTGACGGTGCGCACGGTGCGACGTATTCACTTGCTCCGTACTTATTCGGTGACTTAGAAGCGGACGTAGATACGATTGGATGTAATCCAGATGGTACAAACATTAACGCTGGATTCGGATCTACACATCCAGAGAAGTTACAAGAAAAAGTAGTCGAACTCGGTGCTGACTTTGGTCTTGCGTTCGATGGAGATGGAGACCGTATCATTGCGGTTGACGAAAAAGGACAGCTCGTCGACGGAGATAAAATTATGTACATCTTAGCAAAAGACTTAAAAGAAAATGGTCTTTTAAATGACGACATGGTCGTAAGTACAGTAATGAGCAACTTAGGGTTTTATCAAGCACTTGAAAAGCTAGATATTAAAAGCGATAAAACAAAAGTTGGAGATCGTTACGTCGTTGAAGAAATGAAAACTCACAACTATAACTTAGGTGGAGAGCAATCTGGTCACATTATTATGCTCAACCATAATACGACAGGTGACGGGTTATTAACAGGTGTACAACTCGCACACATCATTAAGAAAAGTGGTAAGACACTAAGTGAATTACATGGTGAAATGGTGAAATTCCCTCAAGAACTTGTGAACGTAAAAGTTGAGGATAAATATCATGTCACTGATAACGAAAAAGTAAAATCAGTTATACAATCTGTCGAAGAAGAAATGGCAGGCAATGGACGAATTTTAGTTCGTGCATCCGGAACAGAGCCACTCGTACGTGTAATGGTAGAAGCTGAGACAGAAGAACAAGCGAAATCTTATGCAGAAAAAATTGCACAAGTAGTAGAAGAAGAAATGGGATTATAAAAATTTCATTCATATGGAACGCACATCAACTCGATGTGCGTTTTTTATTTCGGATTTTAAAATAATTTTTATAAATTGTATTGCATTAATTTTACTAAAGCGTTAACATAACTGTAAATATCAAATTTTCAGAATTCGATATTAAAATTTTTAGGAGGCTTGTATATGGTAGAGCAACTTAGACGTTTGTTTTTACTGTTCTCGATCGTTCTAATTGTTTTAACCTCGTTCTCGCCACTCGCTAATGCGGCTGAAAATGATTTTGATTTAGACAGTACGCTTAGAGTAGAAGGATTAAAGCACGATGTTAAACTGACAAAAGAACAACTTGAACAACAGCGAGCAATTGCTGAACAATTAGAACTTATTAATGGTCCAGCAACAATCTCTGAAAACTTAGAAGGAGAGACAGGGCAAGTAGATGTAATTGTCCACTACCGTACGCCGTCTGTAGGGTTAGCGAAAGGTATCGCGAATGCGCAAGGCAAAAACTTTACAGCAGCAGACGAAAAGAAGATTAAAAACGATATCGCAAAAGAGCGATTACGTGTTCAAAAAGAAAGAAAGTTTAAGAAGATAAAAGTTAAGGAGAAGAAGAAATACGACGTAGTCTTAAATGCTGAGGCATTAACAGTAGATGCAAAAGACTTAGATAAGCTTATAGAGCTAAAAGATGTTGCATTTGTTGAAAAAGATACTGTTGTAACTTTAGACCCTGAAATTACGAAAGTACATACTCCAGAATCAGCTGAAGTAGCAAAAGGTGAAGATGATGTTTCATCTAACCTAATACCTGCTTTAAAACACCTTGAAATCGAAAAGGTTTGGGAAATCGGTGAAAAAGGTAACGGCGTTAAAGTCGGAGTACTCGACACTGGAATTGACTACAACCACCCAGACTTAAAAGATGTTTATAAAGGTGGACGTAACTACGTAGAAGGTAATGAATACAAATCACCACGTGCAGCAGATGATCCGTATGAAACTAATCCAGCAGAGCGTCCGGACAATGTTCCAGAAGAAAGAAACGGAAGTGAGTACTGGACAACTCACGGTACACACGTAGCGGGAACAATTGCAGCACAAGGTAACAACGAATACGGTGTTGTTGGTGTTGCACCGAACGTTCAATTATATGCATACCGCGTGCTTGGAGCATACGGTAGTGGATATACGAACTGGATTGTCAGTGGTATTGAAGACGCAGTTAAAGACGGCATGGACGTTATTAACTTATCACTCGGTAACAGCTCAGCAGATGAAGCACAAGCAAACTCATTTGCTGTAAACAACGCGATGTTACTCGGTACAGTTGCGGTATCAGCAACAGGTAACTCAGGTCCAAATCGTTCTACAGTTGGAGGTCCAGCTTCAGGTGCGATTGGTATCGGTGTAGGTAACACGACACTACCAGAGTTAAAATACTACGCAAATGTTACGTTAGAATCTGGAGACTATAAAAAAGAGTTAAAAGACGTACTCTTTATGACATACACAATGAATGAAAATCCAGAAGACCAACTGAGCGATACTGAAGAAGTAGTTGCAGTACCGAATGTTGGTAAAGTAGAAGACTTTAAAGGTC
The DNA here is from genome assembly GCF_000438455.1 of Nosocomiicoccus massiliensis. Taxonomy (GTDB): domain Bacteria; phylum Bacillota; class Bacilli; order Staphylococcales; family Salinicoccaceae; genus Nosocomiicoccus; species Nosocomiicoccus massiliensis. The sequence goes on along the minus strand of NZ_CAVG010000145.1, from coordinate 43,772 downwards.
TTGATGTAAAAGATAAAGTTGCACTCATTCAACGTGGAGATATTCCATTTGTTGAAAAAATTCAAAACGCTAAAGAGCAAGGTGCAAAAGGAGTTATTATTTATAACTCTGAAAGTGGAAGCGGCGCACCTGGTCCAACAGGATTATTCTTAGGTAAATCATTCCACTACGTACCGACATTAGATGTTGGCTACACTGACGGTAAAGAGTTCAAAGAAGCAATCGACAAAAACAAAGAAGGTAAAGTGACGTTCAACTCATTTAAAGATGAAGTTTCAGGCGGAGACGCAATGAACGATTCATCTTCTAGAGGTCCGTCGAAACCAAACTTTGACATTAAGCCGGATGTTTCAGCACCAGGTACAAACATCTTATCTACAGTACCAGTGTTTAAAGCATTCGATGAAAATATGGATTACACGTATGCATTCGCAGAGTACACAGGTACTTCTATGGCAACTCCACATGTTGCAGGTATTGCAGCGTTAATCTTAGAGTTAAACCCTGATTACACGCCGTTTGACGTGAAATCTGCACTTTCAAACACAGCGAAATTACTCGACACATCTACATTTGATGTATTCGATCAAGGTGCTGGACTTGTACAGCCGTATGCAGCTGCAACGACTGACTCACTACTTAAAGTGAATCATGAAACAGAAATGGATGGAACAGTTCATGAGCATACACGTGGTACAATGTCATTTGGAAAAATGCAAAGTGGTGAATCAAAAACTAAAGAATTATTCATCGAGAATAATAGTGGTTCATCTGTAAACTACAACATCGAAATTGAAATGTTATCAGATGTTGGAATTAACCTTCAAGCGAGCGAAACATCAGTATCAACAGCAGACAATGCGTCTGTAGAGTTTACGATTGATGCTCCTGAAGACACACCAGACGGAACAGAAGTCCAAGGTTACATTCACGTGAAGAGTGACCACGGTGATTACAGCGTTCCATTTGCTGCTTTAATCGGTGACGATGCAGGTGGCGAAAGCATTAAGAAAGTTGAATTACAAGACTTACACATTTCACCAAACGATGACGGCGTACAAGATGAAACTGTACTCGACCTCGAGTTTGGTCAACCACAAAGCTATGCACTTGTTTCATACTTTAACTTACTCGATCCTAAATCTGGTCCAGATAACGACGGGTATGAAGGAACAATTGATTTCTTATTCTTACCAGAATTAAAAAATCAATTACCGATTACCGGTGACATGTACAATATCGTAGATGAAAAACGTGTACCAGGTAAAATTGATGATGGTGTCTACACAGTAGACGTTCTAGCGATTGATGGACAATCTCAATTAAACTCTGAGTTCGATGGTCCATTATTCGTTAAACGTAAAGCGACTGAAATTACAGAAGCAAAAGTTGTAGATGGCAACTTAGATATTACTGTAGACGATCTTTACATCAACGCATTACCAAAACTTAAAGAGCTTTATGGATTAGATTACGATCCGAACTTATTCGTTAAAGGTAAAGTGAAATTAAGTAATGGTGAAGAAGAGTTAACTGGTAACGGACAATTCACTAAAGAAGGTAAGTTCAACTTCGATCAGAAGTTTGATACTGCTTACCACTTAACTATCGACTTTGCGGATGCAGCTGGTAACAGTAAGACATATGAGTACACTGTAAACCCTGCTGAAAATGATGTAAAAGAAGGACATCACGAATTACCAAACGAACCAGCACCAGAGCCAGATCCTGAGCCAGAACCAGAGCCAGGTGATGACGAAGGAGAGTTTGAAGAGGAAGTTGTTTCATTCGATCCAAACAACTATGACGGCTTATTCGTAAATGGTAGAAGTGATGTTGTCGCTGATCTTTCTGAATACAACAGCGTAGCTGTTGAGTTAGATAATAGTGCACTAAACACACTTTCAAAACTTAAAAAGAACAAATCGTTAACATTTGATTTAGGTGGTTACGGCGTTAAGTTTAACGTAGATAACTTCAATGAATTAAATGGCTATGACAACGTATATGTAGTTCTTGAAAGATTTGAATCAGATGGATTATCAGATCAACTTAAAGTAAAACTTATCGTTGAATCAAATGGTGCCGCTGAAGAAGTATCTCAGCTAAATTCAAACTTTGTCGTACTTCTAGAGTCACCAAAACAAAAAGTTAATGTGTTAAATGTTAACTCTGGTGAACAATTCAAAGGTAATGGATTATTTAATAAAAAATCTGGGCAAGTTGAGTTGAAAACTAAAGAGTTTAGCGCATATGTAGTTGTAGAACAATAGTAAGAACGAGCGTAAGCTCGTTCTTCTATTCTTTAGAAGAGGAGGATTATATGAAGAAGCTAATACTTTCTTTTGTTTTATCAGCATGTGCGTGCTTTGTATTATCAAACGAAGCGCATGCATTAATGTTACAGCCGAGTCAGCCATTCTCTGAAGAAGAAGAGGAAAATGATTCTATAACGTATACATATGGAAAGTTTGTAGATGAAGATTTTGTACAACCTGATACTGACGCTGCGGATTTTGCGTTACAACTAGCTGTAGGAAAACGATATGTATGGGGTGGGAACTCTAATACAGAAGTCGATTGCTCCGCGTTTACACAGCAGTTTTTAAGAGAGTTTAGAGGTATTAACGTTTCTAGAACAACTTATGATCAAGTGAGAGAAGGTACACGAGTAGAAAATCCCGAACCAGGAGACTTAGTGTTCTTTAATGACTTTGCTCACGTTGGTGTATATGTTGGAGACGGAATGATGGTCGACGCATTAAATCCAGACGAAGGTGTCGGACTACGTGCAGTATCTTATGTCCATGGTAAAGTGGATGGGTATTACAGATATTAAAAAACACGTCACATAAGTGACGTGTTTTTATTATGCGCGTGGTCCAATCATTTCAGTTTTAGCAAAGTCACTATTACGCATTGCTTCAAGGCGTTCTTCGACTTCTTCTTGTGGAATGTTATGAACCGTAATATATCTATTTCTAGGGTGCTCTGCACATTTCATTGAGCAAGCGCCTAAATGTTTGTGTTGGTTTTCTTCGCTACATAAAATTTGTGCGTTACACTCTGGGTTTGCACAGTTGACGTAGCGTTCACATGGTGTACCGTCGTAATGGTCGACACCGATAACTGTTGGGTCGACTTGGTTAATCGGTACTGTTAGGCGTTCGTCAAATACATACATTTGACCGTCCCATAGTTGACCTTTTGTATTTTCGTCTTTAGCGTAAGTTGCGATACCACCGTGAAGTTGTCCGACGTTTTCTCCAATACCTTCACGTTTTAACCAGCCAGAGAACTTCTCACAACGAATTCCACCTGTACAATATGTTAAAACACGTTTACCTTCAAATAGGTCTTTGTTTTGTCTGACCCATTCTGGTGTATCTCTAAATGTTGAAACTTCAGGTTTAATAGCACCACGGAAGTGTCCAACGTCATATTCGTAGTCGTTTCTTACGTCTAATACGACAGTGTTTTCATCTTGAATGGCTTCCATCCACTCTTCGGGTGATAAATAGTCACCCGTAATTTCGTGTGGGTTAATGTCATCTTCTAAACTTAAGTTCACGAGTTCAGGACGTGGGCGGCAATGCATTTTCTTAAATGCATGTGTATCTGCTTCGTCAATTTTAAAAGGCATTCCTTTAAATAGTGGGTGATTGTTCATGTACTCGATGTACTTTTCAGTCTGTTCGTAATCACCTGACACTGTGCCGTTAATCCCTTCATTCGCGACTAAAATACGACCTTTTAGACCGAGGTCTTTACAAAACTGAAGATGCTCATCAGCAAATTCTACTGGATCTTCAATCGTAACGTAGTGGTAATACAGTAATACTCGATATTTCATTTTGTTTTCTCCTATCATACATATAATTGCAAGTTATACTCGATAGATAATCATGCATTAAATATTATAGCAGAAACGGCCTGTTTTCGCATGATGCTGTTCAAAAAAGTATAATATTTGGTAAAATAAAAGTACGACTATTTGAAATTAGGATGAGCTGTATGAATATAAAAATATATTTAGATATCGCATGTCCGTATTGCTATATCGCAAAAAAGAAATTTGAAGAAGCGTTAAAGGAATTTAACGAAGTCGATTTTGACATCGAATATAAAAGCTTTGAACTCAACTATGAAGCACCAAAATATCCAGAGGAAACGTTGATTACGTCATTATCAGAAAGAACAGGTGTGTCTGAAGAAGAAATTCGCAGACAATACCGTATTTTAATCGAGTCTGCAAAAGCAGAAGGTATTGAATTGAATTTAGAAAACGTTGTGCCATCAAATACACGTGATGCGCATCGTTTATTAAAGTTTGCTATTCAAGAAGGAAAAGGTAGTGAATTGTTAGACGAATTATACTACCGTAATTTTAAGTTGAACGAAAATGTTGCTGATAAAGATGTGCTTTTATCAGTTGCTGAAGCGGTAGAACTCGATAGAGCACGCGCAAAAGAAGTGATTGAAGATGAATCAGAATTTGCTGAACTTGTACTCGAAGACTTTAATTACGGGAAAATTCTCGGCGTTCAAAGTGTGCCACACTTTATTTTTAACGAGCGCTTTAAAATGAACGGAGCAGCTGAAGTAGATTTATATATTTACGCAATTGAAAAAACGTTAGATGATAGGAAAAAGGGCGATTTATAATTTAAATCGCTCTTTTTTATGTTTGTTCTTATCAAAACACAAACATTCGCTTTTAAAAATGAAAAAACGTTCGTATTTTCGGTTTTTTGTCGTTGTTTTATGTGGTATATTATTAATGAATTCTTAAAAAACGGAGTGAGTATTTTGGTAGTTAGTATCGTAATGGGTAGTTCTTCTGATTGGCCAACGATGAAAAAAGCAAAAGACATGCTCGACTATTTCGGGATTGAAACAGATGTCGAAGTCGTAAGTGCACATCGTACGCCTAAAAATATGTATGAATTTGCTACAAATGCAAAAGAAAAAGGAACGAAAGTAATCATCGCAGGTGCCGGTGGTGCGGCGCACTTACCAGGGATGATCGCTTCGATGACGAACGTACCAGTCATCGGTGTACCAATACAAACGAAAGCGTTAAGCGGTATCGATTCGTTATATTCTATCGTTCAAATGCCAGGTGGCGTCCCAGTGGCGACGATGGCAATTGGTGAAGCTGGAGCGACGAATGCTGGAATTTATGCGGCGAAAATGATCGCGATAGAAGACGAATCAGTCTATGACAAATTAGAAGCATACACAAAATCATTAGAACAAAAAGTGGAGGATATGCAAAATGACCTCAAGTAAGACGATATTACCAATGAAAACAACCGGGATTATCGGTGGTGGACAGCTCGGTAAAATGCTCGCACAAAGTGCCCTTCGAATGGGTTATAAAGTTGCGATTTTAGATCCATCTGAAGATGCCCCTGCTCGTGCGACGTGTCACGAATTTATTCATGCGGACTTTAGTGACGAAAGTGCACTCAAACAACTTGCAGAAATGTCAGATGTTCTAACGTATGAATTTGAAAACATCGATGCACATTTACTGAGAGATTTAGTTGAACATCACTACGTTCCTCAAGGTGCAGAGACAGTACTGACGCTTCAAGACAGAGAAACTGAAAAAGCAGCAATTCAAAAATCAGGAGCGACAGTCGTACCGTATCAAACGACGAATACAAAAGAAGAATTGCAGCAGTTTATAGAAAAACATGATTACCCTGTAATCGTGAAAACTGCAACAGGTGGCTATGATGGTAAAGGGCAATATTTAATTGAGTCAGAAGAGGATATTAAAGACGTGCCATTTGGAGACGTTGAACTCGTTACAGAAAAATATATCGACCTAGAACGAGAAGTGTCGTTAACAGTAGCAAGAAGCGCAAGTGGTGAAACAGTCGTCTTCCCACTTCAAGAAAACTTACATCGAAATCAAATTCTATATCGTACGATTGCACCGTCAAGAATTGACGTATTTGAAGAGGCTAAGCGACAAGTTGAACTCATTATGGAAGAGTTACTATTCGTCGGAGTCTTCACAGTAGAATTTTTCGTCGACAAAGACAACAACGTCTACGTCAATGAAATCGCACCACGACCTCACAACTCAGCACATTATACGATTGAAGCGTGTAACATCAGTCAGTTTGACGCACATATATTAGCGGTATGTGATTTACCATTACCAGAAGTTTATCAGCATCAGCCAGCGATTATGATGAACTTACTCGGACAAGATTTAGATCGCTTAGAAGATGAACTATATAAGCATTCAGACTGGAACGTTCACTTATATGGAAAATCTGACCGTAAACCTGAACGTAAAATGGGCCACGTCACAATACTCACAGATGAAATCGAAACGACATTAAACGATATTAAACAACATTTCTAAAATAAGAAATTAAAACGTTGGAGGAAAATAATGACTAAATTTAATGAACCTACTGCACAACAAATTGCCGATGAGAAACTATATACACAAATGGGATTACGTGAAGATGAGTACGACAAAGTCGTTGAGTTATTAGGAAGACAACCAAACTACACAGAAACTGGAATTTTTGCGTCTATGTGGAGTGAACATTGTAGTTACAAAACATCAAAAACATTTTTACGCCAATTCAACTCAAAAGGTGAACGCGTATTAATGGGGCCTGGTGAAGGTGCAGGAGTTGTGGATATTGGCGACAATGAAGCGGTCGTATTTAAAGTAGAATCTCATAACTCTCCGTCAGCAGTTGCACCGTTCCATGGTGCTGCGACTGGTATTGGTGGAATTTTACGTGACATCGTATCAATCGGTTCAACACCAATTGCGCTCGTAAACTCTCTAAGATTTGGTGAGTTAGACAATGATAACAGTAAGTGGTTATTAAAAGAGGCAACAGACGGTTTACAATTTTATGGTAATACGATGGAAATTAGCTCTGTAACTGGAGAAGTAGAATTCGATGAACGTTTCCAAGGACGTCCGCTCGTTAACGCGATGGCAGTCGGTTTAATTAATCATGATGACATTCAAAAAGGGCTCGCACAAGGTGTCGGGAACAAAGTCGTTTATGCAGGTCTTGAAACAGGCAAAGACGGTATTTTAGGTGCGTCATTCTCAAGTGAAGAGTTAGGTGAGGACCGTAAAGTAGAAATTCCAGATACACAAGAAGGGTACCCAGAAATCGGTAAACGTTTAATGCACGCAACACTTGAAGCAATCAAACACGATAAACTTGTCGGTATTCAAGATATGGGTGCAGCGGGGCTTACTTCATCTTCAGCAGAAATGGCAGCTAAAGGTGGATACGGTATTGAAATGCATTTAGATAAAGTACCTGTATCTGACGATACGATTTCACCATTTGAAATGATGTTATCTGAAACACAAGAGAGAATGCTTCTCGTCGTAGAAGACGGTTCAGAAGAAGAGTTCATTAAAATTTTCGAAAAACATGACTTACCAGCTGCAGTGATCGGTGAAGTTACTGAAGGTGAATCACTCGTTTTATATTACGAAGGTGAAAAGTATGCAGACCTTCCAACAGAACATTTAGAAAACGCACCAGAAGTTATTTTAGAAGGTAAAGAAAGAGAATTAGATGAAAGAAGAGTAGACTATAGTAACGAAGATTTAGTCGACGTCTTTAAACAACTCATTCACCATCCAACACTTGGAGATAAGTCATACATTTACAACAAATTCGATCGTAAAGAAGACACGCTACAAGGTTCTGGATTTGGTGCAGGAATTGTCCGTATTGGAGACAGCAATAAAGCGATTGCTGTAGCGATTGACGGTAAAGGACGTTACGTAGAAGCAGATCCATATAACGGTGGTAAAGAGACAGTATTACACGCGTTTAGAACGACACTTGCAACAGGTGCGTTACCAATTGCGATGACGGATGGTCTGAACTACGGTAACCCTGAAAATAAAGAAATGTATGAAATTATTAAACAGTCAACTAAAGGTATGGCTGAAGCATCAGTTGCTGTAAATACACCAGTAATTTCAGGAAACGTTTCGTTATATAACGAGACAAAAGACGGCCCAGTATTACCGACACCAATTATCGGTATGGTCGGTTTAATTGAAGACGTGACGTATTTAACTGAGCGATTTGTAAAAGAAGGCGATAGCATTTACGTCGTAGGAGAATTAACACCTGAATTTAGCGGAAGCCAAATCGAAAAACTCGTCGACAATACAGTGCGTCATACAGAACGTACGGTAGATTTAGATAAAGAATACGCACGTGGTATGGAGTTAAGACAATTATTATTAGATGGTGATTTAGAAAAAGTTGCGCCGATCGGTCGTGGTGGTTTCATCATCAAACTTGCACAACTCCTATCGCACTATGACTTAGGTGCAGACGTTCAATTAGACGTTCGTGGTGATTTATTATTCAGTGAAACAGCAGGTACGTATATCGTAGTTGGTAAAAAAGGATTAAATATTAAAGACGCTGTAGAAATCGGTACAGTGACAGGTGAAAACTTCAAAGTGAAAGCAGATGGTTTTGAATTAGACTTACTGATGTCAGAAGTGAAAGAACTTTACGAAACAGCAATTACAAGTCGCTTAAATTAAGAATAACTGGGGGAGGAATTTAGCGTGTTTGGTATATGGGGTCATGAAAATGCATCAGAACTCACATATATCGCGCTCCATAGTTTACAACATCGAGGACAAAACGGTGCAGGTATCGTCGCATCAAATGAGGACTACTTATTTGGTGCGCGCGGTATGGGCCTTTTAAATGATGCGATATCTAAAGAACAGCTCGAGTCATTAAAGCCGTTTAAAAATGCGATTGGACACGTCCGTTATGCGACAAAAACTTCGTCTGAACTCGCAAACGTCCAACCGATATTACTAAAAAGTTATTCTGGTGACTTAGGTATATGTCATAACGGTAACTTAACGAACGCGATACAATTACGAAAAGCTTTAGAATCTGAAGGGTCAATCTTTCAAACGACAACAGATGTCGAAGTGATGGCTCATCTTTTAAAACGATCTAAAGCAAGAACAAATAAAGATAGAATTAAAAGTGCACTTAGACAAGTCAAAGGTGCTTTTGTATTTTTACTACTACAAGAAAACAGTTTAACGATTGCAATGGATAACCACGGTGTCCGTCCGTTAATGCTCGGACGAATCGACGATGCGTGGTGTGTGGCGAGTGAAACGTGTGCATTTACAGCAATCGGTGCGGAGTATGTCCGTGATATTGAACCAGGTGAATTTATAACGATTACTGACGACGGTATCGACTTTGATAAGTATTCTTATGTCGAGCGTCCAAATTTATGTTCGATGGAATATATTTATTTTGCGCGCGCAGACTCAGAGTTTCGTCATCAGTCCACATACCGTATTCGTAAAGCACTCGGAGCTGCCCTTGCGAAGGAGTTTAAACATGAAGCGGATCTCGTTATCGGGGTGCCCGATTCAAGTCTCGCTGCAGCGAGAGGTTTTTCATCAGAATCTGGTATTAAACAAGAAGCTGGGCTACTTAAAAATAGATATGTCGGACGTACGTTTATTACACCAGGTCAAGAAGCTAGAGAACGTGCAGTACGGATGAAGTTATCTCCGGTGAGAGATATTGTTGAAGGGAAACGCGTCATCGTCATAGATGATTCAATCGTTAGAGGGACGACGAGTAAGTATATCGTTCGTGCACTGAGAAAAGCAGGCGCAACGGAAGTACACATGGGTGTCTCTTCGCCGCCGTTAAAAGATCCGTGCTATTACGGTATCGACGTCTCGACTCATGCAGAGATTATCGCTTCAAAGAAGTCTGTTGAAGAAATCTGTGAAGAAATTGACGCAGATTCTCTGACGTATTTGTCAGTTGAAAGCATGCATGACGTCTATAGAAAATTCGGCTCTAGAGGTGAGTGTGACGCATGCTTTACAGGAGATTATCCGATTGAAGTTGTGGACGACTTATTACCACAAGAAAAAGAACAAAAATCTAAAGGAGTTTAATTATGTCTGAGCAATATAAACAAGCTGGCGTAGATATTGAAGCAGGGTATGAAGCGGTTAAACAAATGAAAGTGCACGTGCAACAAACGATGCGTAAAGAAGTGCTCGGAGGTCTTGGAGGCTTCGGTGCAGCGTTTGATTTATCGCAGTTAAATTTAAAAGAACCGGTACTCGTGTCTGGTACAGACGGTGTTGGTACGAAGTTACAACTTGCGATCGATTCAAATCGCCACGATACGATTGGGATTGACGCAGTTGCGATGTGCGTGAACGATATTTTAACGACAGGTGCAGAGCCGCTGTACTTTTTAGACTACATCGCTGTAAATAAAGTTGTGCCTGAGCAAGTTGCTGATCTCGTTAAAGGTGTTAGTGAAGGATGTAAACAAGCAGGATGTGCGTTAATCGGTGGAGAAACTGCTGAAATGGGTGATATGTACGACGAAGGTGCATATGATATCGCAGGATTTGCTGTCGGTGCGGTTGAAAAAACAGAATATGTTGATTTTGATAGCGTCAATGCAGGAGACATCATTATCGGGTTACCATCAAGTGGTATTCATTCCAATGGATATTCACTCGTACGTAAAATCATTAAAGATAACAACGTCGACGTAAACGATACGTTAAACGGTACGCCGTTAATCGATTTACTACTCGAGCCAACTCGAATCTACGTCAAACAAGTTCTTAAACTCCAAGAAGACGTTAAAATTAAAGCGATGAGCCATATTACAGGTGGAGGTTTCTATGAAAACATTCCACGTGCGTTACCAGAAGGGCTCGGAGCTGAAGTGGATGTGACAGATGTTAAAGTACCTGAGATTTTAGAATGGTTAATCGACAAAGGAAACATTAACCGTGACGAAGCGTATAACGTCTTTAACATGGGCGTAGGTTTTATGATTGTCGTCGACGAAAACGATAAAGACAAAGCACTTGAAAACTTAAAAGCGTCAGGTGAAAGTCCAGTCGTTTTAGGTAAAGTAGTGAATGAAGAAGGACTTACAATCCATGGTTAACGTTGCGGTATTCGCTTCAGGAAGCGGAAGTAACTTTGAAAATATCGCGACGAGCGACTTACCACTGTCTATAAAAGTATTAATTGTCGACAATAAAGACGCAAAAGCAATTGAACGCGCAAAACGTTTAAATGTACCGTATGAAATTGTCGAAAGAAGCGGTAAAACGAAAAAAGAGTTCGAAGCTGAAATATTAAATGTTTTAAAAGACAAAAATATCGAGTACATATTACTCGCAGGATTTATGAAAATTTTATCGGCAGAATTTATCGAACGATACGACCGTAAAATTATTAACATCCACCCGTCGTTATTACCGAGCTTTAAAGGTAAAAACGGCATATTAGATGCTTATAATTACGGTGTAAAAGTCAGTGGAGTTACGGTTCATTACGTCGATAGTGGTATCGATACTGGTGAAATCATCGACCAAGAACCAGTAGTTTTAAAAGATGACGATACGTTAGAAAGTTTTGAAGAGAAAATTCATGAAGCCGAATATAAATTATATATTCGCGCGCTTAAAAAAGTGTTGGAGGTAAAAGAATGAGAGCGTTACTCAGTGTTTCAGATAAGACAGGAATTACTGAATTTGGACAGAAACTCGTAGATAACGGCTACGAATTATTTAGTACAGGAGGTACGCTTGAAGCGTTAGAAAAAGCGAACGTCCCTGTAAAAAGTGTGTCAGAACTCACGCACTTCCCTGAAATTATGGATGGCCGAGTGAAGACATTACATCCAGCAGTACATGGTGGTTTACTTGCAGATCGTAGTAAACAGTCTCATTTAGATGAATTAAAAGAGCAAGATATTGAGTTAATCGACATGGTTGTCGTTAACCTTTATCCGTTTGAAGAAACGGTAAAAGATGAAAACGTAACGATTGAAGATGCGATTGAAAATATCGATATCGGTGGTCCGACGATGTTACGTGCAGCGGCTAAAAACTATAAACACGTACTCGCAGTCGTCAATCCAGCTGATTACGATGCGGTCATTAGCCGAATTCAAACAGATGACTTAACAGAAGAATTTAGAAGAGAGTTAATGGTTAAAGTATTTAAACATACGACAAATTATGACCAAGCGATCACAAACTTCTTTAGTCAAGCTGAAGAAACACTTCGTTATGGTGAGAACCCTCACCAAAAAGCACGTTATATTCGTACGACAAGTGCACCGAACACGATTTTAAATGCAAAGATTTTAAACGGAAAAGAGTTATCATACAACAACTTCCGTGACGCAGATAGTGCGTATTTACTCGCGCGTAAATTTAACGGTCCTGCAGCGGTTGCTGTTAAACATATGAACCCGTGTGGTGTCGGCGTTGGCGATACGATTTACGACGCGTTTCAAAATGCGTATGACGCAGATCCACAGTCAATCTTTGGTGGAATCGTTGCGTTAAACAAAGAAGTTGATTTAGAAACAGCAGAAGCATTAAGCAAAATCTTTTTAGAAGTGATTATCGCACCGAAATACACTGCAGCGGCATTAGAAAAACTTCAAGAGAAAAAGAACTTACGTGTATTAGAAATTGACTTCACTGAACAAACAGGCGATGAAGAAATCGTTAGCGTTTCAGGTGGGTATTTAATCCAAGATAGGGATAACGCTCCGTTAAATATGGATGACGTAACAGTCGTAACGAAAAAAGAGCCGACAGACAGTGAATACCGTGCACTTGCTCTCGCGTTAGAAGTTGTTAAACACGTAAAATCAAACGCGATTGTGCTTGCTGATGAGCATCGTACAGTCGGTATTGGTGCAGGACAAATGAACCGTGTCGGTGCGTTAAAAATTGCGATTGAACGTGCAACAAAAGAGTTAGATGGAACAGTCGTTATGGCAAGTGATGGGTTCTTCCCAATGCCAGACTCTGTACAAGTCGCACACGAAGCAGGCATCAAGGTAATTATTCAACCAGGTGGATCTAAGCGTGACCAAGATTCAATCGATTACTGTGACGCACATGATATGACGATGGTCACAACTGGTATGAGACACTTTAAACATTAGGAGAGAATAATTTATGAATACTTTAGTTATTGGAAGTGGTGGGCGAGAGCATGCGATTGTGCGTGCATTGAATCGTTCAGATAGAGTAAATGAAGTATTTGCGTTACCTGGGAATGACGGAATGACGGAAGCGACGCTTGTCGAAGGCATCCCAGTTTCTGAATTCGACCAAATTGGTGAGTTTTGTAAAGAAAACAGTGTTGAGTGGGTCGTTGTTGGTCCAGAAGATCCATTATCTGAAGGCATTGTAGACGGACTTGAAGACAAGTTTAACTTAAAAGTATTTGGCCCTAGAAAACTAGAGGCACAAATGGAGTCTTCTAAATCATTTACAAAACACTTAATGAAAAAATACGACATTCCAACAGCAAGTTACGAAGTGTTCACAGATAAGGCGAAAGCAACTACGTACTTAGAAAATGGAGATTTTCCAATCGTCATTAAAAAAGACGGACTTGCAGCAGGTAAAGGGGTTATCATCGCTCAAGATTTAAGCGAAGCAAAGAAGGCGCTTGATGAACTGATGGAAACTGACGGCGAAGTCGTCATCGAGGAATTTTTAGACGGTGACGAATTTAGTTTAATGGTCCTCGTAAATGGTGATACGTTCACGCCATTTAACATTATCGCACAAGACCATAAACGTGCATTTGATAACGATGAAGGACCAAATACTGGTGGAATGGGTGCATATGCGCCTGTAGATTATATTTCTCAAAATATAATCGATGAAGCGGTAGAAAAGATCGTACGTCCGACGGTAAACGCGATGGTCGAGGAAGGATTAAATTATTTCGGGGTTCTTTATCTCGGTGCTATTATTACAAAAGACGGGGTAAAAACAATCGAATATAACGCAAGATTCGGTGACCCAGAAGCACAGATTCTTCTCGATTTATTAGAAACAGATTTTGTCGAATTGTTAGAGAATATGTACAATAAACAGCCTCTTCAATTATCGTTTAAAGATGAATATGCGGTTGGAGTCATACTCGCTTCAGAAGGATATCCAGGTGATTATGAGAAAGCAAAAGAGATCATAATCGAAAAAGATACGATGGCAGACATTTACGTCAGTGCATTAAAGCATTTAGACGGCGACACATACGAGTCAAATGGTGGCCGTGTATTACTTGCGATTGGACGCGGAGGTACAATCGAGGAAGCAAAAGAAAATGCGTACGACACATTATCTAAAGTGAAATACGAATCATCAGATTTCTTTTATAGAAAAGATATCGCATATAAAGCATAAAAAATATCCTCTTAAGTTTATTACTTAAGAGGATATTACTATGTAATCAATAATAATTACTTCTGATGTGCTCTTACATTTTTATCAGTAAAGCCTTTGAAATGGTAAAACGCGCCGTAAATTAAAGCGAATGGTAAAACGAATAAGATGAGGAAGAAAATACTTCCAACAAACTGTCTAAAACCAAATTCGTTAAAGAATTCTCCGCTCGTCGCGTCAAGTAATGGTGGTAGGAATGCGAAGTAGTAAATCGCTCCCAAAACAATAAAAGCAAAAATGTAAAAAATAAAATTCTTAATGTGGTACGGTTTTGTGTCTTTATCGTACTTAAACATTTAGGCACCGCCTTTTTTAAAATTGTCTTCAAACTTGATATATATATCTGTATAATATCATGTATAAGAAATATTTTAAAGCACTGATTTTAATAAGGAAGATGAAAATGGGGATAAGAAAAGGTAAAAATTCTGATATTGACGACATAATGTCAATAAAAAATGCCGTTGTTATACTGATGAAAGAAAGCGGAAACAACCAGTGGAGCGAAAGTTATCCAGCACGTGACACGCTTTTAAATGACATAGAGAACGAAAACTTATACATTTATGAAGAAGATGGGAAAGTACTTGGATTTATCGTTGCAGATAATCATCATGCATATGAGTACGACGATATCCCTTGGGAACTGGCGAGATTAGATAGTATTGCTTTTCATAGAGCAGCAGTCGACCCAAGAGCTCAAGGACAAGGTATCGCATCGAAACTATTTGACGAAGTTGAAGCGCACTTTAAAAATGAAGGGTATCTCGGTGTCCATACGGACACCAATCTAAATAACTTTCCTATGCAAAGTCTATTCGAAAAGCGCGGATACGAGTACAGAGGTAAACTAAACCTTCATAACAATTTAAATGAATGGTACGTTGCATACGAAAAGGTGTTTTAGAAATTAAAAAAAGAGTAGGAGGATAAAAAATGAAATTACTTATTAAGTTATTTTCAGGAATCATCGCCGGAATTATCGTTGGTTCAATTTATTACTTCTCGGCAGATGGTACAACGTTCCACAGCATTATGGAAATCGTGACACGATTATTCATCACGATGCAAAGCATACTCGGATCGTTTATATTCTTTTTAATTCCGTTAATTATATTTTTCTTTATTGCTAACGGGGTTTCATCTATTGGACGAGGTGCTGGAAAAGTTGTAGGTGCAACGTTAGGAGTTGCATACATCTCTACAATTGGTGCAGGATTTTTAGCGTTTATCGTTGCTAAATTCTTAATGCCAATCGTCACTAAAGGTGGACAACTTCAAGAGGAAGGAACAGAGCTCGGACCACTGTTAGAGTTCGACATCCCAGCACCACTTGATATTTTAACGGCACTAGTACTTGCGTTTTCAGTTGGTATCGTCATTAATATCATCAAAGCTGAGACGATGAAACAATGGATACACGACGGTAAACAAGTCGTTGAATTTTTAATCGAAAAAGTAGTTATCACAATTTTACCGTTCTACATCGCTGGGGTATTTGCAGGAATGGCATCTACAGGAACGGTGTTTAGAACACTTTCAGTATTTGGAGTTGTGTTACTCATTGCGATTTTACTCCACTGGACATGGATTACAGTTCAGTACACAATCGCAGGATCATTACTTGGTAAAAATCCATTTAAGATGATTAAAACAATGCTTCCAGCATACGTAACAGCACTCGGTACGATGAGTAGTGCAGCGACAATCTCAGTCACGTTACCAAAAGCAAAAGAGATGGGTGTGCGTGACAAAATCGCAGACTTCGTTATCCCACTCGGAGCGAACATTCACTTATCTGGTTCAGCAATTACAATTACATCATGTTCAATTGCTGTAATGAGTGTATTACCTGAATATGATACACCTGGAATGTTAAAAATGATAGGGTTCGTATTACTCATTGGTGTCGTGATGGTAGCAGCACCTGGTGTGCCAGGAGGCGCAGTAATGGCGGCAAGTGGAATACTCGTATCACATTTAGGCTTCAACGAAGCGGCAGTCGCGTTAATGATTGCATTATATATGGCACAAGATAGCTTTGGAACTGCAGCAAACATCACAGGTGATGGTGCTATTGCAGGTATCATCGATGCATATGACCAAAGTTTAAGTAAAAAATAACGTTCGACGCTCCTGATAAAGTCAGGAGCGTTTTTTATGATATACATCAATTTACAAATGTACTTTAAAATCATATAATTAAAGCACGAATGTGAAATGAGGGATATCATGAACAAAAATAGATACATATTAGAACAACTATTAAAAAACGATGGCTTCATATACGTTAAAGAAGCAGAACAACATGGTATTGATCGATTTAAATTATCATATTTAGCAAATGAAAATAAAATTGATAGAATCGCACATGGTATATATGCTCTAAAAGATGAATTTATAGATGAGTATGTACTCCTACAAAAGACAAGTGATCGGGTTATTTATTCTTATCATACGGCTTTATATTTTCACGATTTATCGGATAGAGTTCCTTCACACATCCATATTACTGTACCTCAAGGGTATAATGCATCTAGATTAAAAAGGCGACATGAAAACCTAAAAGTACATTATGTAAAAAAAGATGTGCTTGATCTTGGAAAAGTGAAAGGTAGAAGCCCTTTTGGAGGAGAAATCATTCTTTATAATATTGAGCGCACAATATGTGATGTTGTAAAGAATAAAGATAAAATTGATCCTCAAATATTCACTCATGCAATAAAACAATACTTTTCGAATAAACAAATTAATGTAAGAGAATTAATAAAATACGCAGATATATTAAATGTAGAAAACGAAATACGTCAATACTTAGAGGTGCTCCAATGAAAACGAGCGCTCAGGTTAAGAGTATCAACCCCACATCATGACTTTATGCATCTCTTTTAATATAATAGAGCTATTACATAAATGTAGGGAAGGTTTTGTTTGAGAAAGTTAATATATGTCATTATTATCATATGCTTTTTAGATTTATTTGTTCAATTCCCGATCGTTACGCCGTACGCGCTTGAACTTGGTGCAAGTGAGTTTATGGCGAGTGTCGTCGTTGCAGCGTATTCTGTAACGAATGTTCTCGGTAACGTTCTCGGTGGATATTTTTCTGATAGATTTGGTAGGAAGAGAACACTTCTTCTTGGAATGATTCTACAAGTGCTAATTATTAGCTCATATATATCGACGCCAACGATTGGTGTGTTAATTGGTATTCGCGTCGTGCACGGATTTACGAGCGGTATGATTACGCCGGCTGCGTTTAGTTTAGTTCAAGATATTTCTAGGCGTGAAGCAATCGGAAAAGCGATGGCGTTAACTGGTGTATCGATTGGACTTGCTGCGATTTTCGGTCCTGCAGCAGGCGGTATCCTCTCTAGCATGTATGGATACGCGAATACGTACTTAATACTAGCACTTGTGTATGTAGTTGGACTTTTACTTACGATTGTTGCGGTTAAAGAAAGTACAACTGTACAGTCGAGAAGAGAATATAATGAGACGAAATGGACGACATTAATTACGAGACGTCCGTTAGTCATTGCATACATTGCGTCTTTAGCATTAATGACGTCAATGGGTGCTTTATCTTTTGCGTTACCGATTAAAACGATGTCGCTCGGATTAGATGATCGAGTGACAGGGATGCTCTTAAGTGTATTTGGAATTACAGCTGTAATCGTATTTGGCTCTCCGTTAAATAATATGTTTAACCGAGTCGCTGTAAACAGATTAATAAAAATCGGTCTCGTTATTATTTCTCTTGCGATGATTCTCATTCACTTTGGACAAGGTATGAGCATGCTATACGCAGCACTCGGTATATACGGAGTAGGATATGCGCTCGTATTCCCATCGATGAATAAATTGATCGGACAATTTACGACGATGAGTGAACGTGGGAAAGCGAACGGTATATTTTATGCGTTCTTCTCAGTTGGATCAGTCGTCGGTTCTACACTTGCAGGGTACTTTACAGAACAGTTTACGATTCCGTTTTTCAGCATGGCAATCGTATTAATAGTGTTGTTAGTCGTATTTGCAGTACTTGATAGAGGTATTAACTTTAAAGAGGTGTAACGCATGAAAAAGATATTACTCATTGGTGTTTACGGAGAAATTGGTAGAAATCTGTATGACACTTTAAAAGATACATATGAACTGTATGCGTTTATGAGCAAAAAAGATACGGAAACGTTAGATAAAATTCACCCGGTCTATTTAAATCCATATAAACTAGAACATATGGTTGAAGCGGTTAAAGGGATGGATTTAATTATATTTTTTGAAGATCCAATAATGCGGTTCAGTAAAATCACACAAGGGCGTTTCGATACGTTCTTTGAACTCATTGCAGATAACGTCGGGCGTGCAGCTGAATATAATAGTGTGAAAGACATTATCTATATTTCAGAAGAAATATTACACGAAGACGTGAAGCGTACGTTGACATCGTATGATGTTAACGTGATAACGACTGATACGAGAGTGAAACGCCTCGGTAAAAGTTTAAAATATAATAACTCTCATAACAAAACGATGCGCAGTGCACAGCGCGCTGAAATACCGAGAGGTTGGACGCTTGAAGGAGTTATGAAATATTATTTTAAATGGCTCGATGAAATTATATTCGGTATGTTTAAAATCGATTATGTTGACGATGAAATCCACATGACGATAGAAACATCTCGAACACCGTTACTCACATTAAGACGTAGAAAAGATACACCTGAAAGGCAAATCGTTTTTGACGTCGTCGGAGGACGTTTGGCTAAAAAAAGTGATAGTTGGTTAGAATTTCGAGAGTTAAAACACGAAAAATCATTCATTATGGCATTACATGATTTTGATCCTGCATTACCATGGCCAATATATGCAATCACTCAAGCACAGCTTCACGGTTTAGTGAGCCGTATTTATCAAATGGAAATGATTATCAACGATACGATTATTGAAGAAAATATTAAAAATAATCCAGAATAATAGAAGTGGATTCCCACTTCTATTTTTTATTTAAAAAATATCTGTATTAATTTGAGTAATACAGTTGTATTTTTTTAAAGCTCACTGTATTATATTAAGTGAGACAGTTAGATGGAGGTGCAATATGTTCGATTTAAGATTTTCTAAAGATACCCCGATATATGAACAATTGATTGATCATATAAAAGAAATGATTATTAAACAAGTATTATTACCAGATGAAAAGATGCCATCCGTAAGGGCGCTTGCGGGTCAACTGACAATCAGCCCGAATACGATTCAAAAAGCTTATGGTGAACTTGAGCAGCAAGGATACATTTACTCGATTCCAGGAAAAGGAAGTTACGTACAAGAAATGGCCGATGACACTCAAAATAACCAATACATTAAAGAACTGTACGGAAGTTTCAATCGTGTAGTACTCGAGCTATTACATATGAACGAAACTAAAGAAGATATCAAACGTGCTGTCGACCGTTGCGAAGTATAAATATAGGAGGTTAAGTAAATGAACATAAATACACACAAGCTCAGCAAAAGTTTTATCGATGAACTTGCAGTAAATAAAGTTGACTTAAACGTCAAAAGTGGAACGATACACGGGCTTATCGGTTCTAACGGAGCAGGTAAAACGACGCTTTTAAAAATATTAGCAGGTATTTATAAGTCAGATGAAGGTGAAGCGCTATTCGATGACGCACCTGTTTTTGAAAACCTAGACGTGAAAAACCGCGTAATTTTTATAGGAGATATGCCTTTTTTCTTTAGTGGATTTTCGTTAATGCAAATGGCAAATCATTATAAGACACTTTACAGTAACTGGAGCGACGAACGTTTTGAAAAGCTGTATAGTTACTTTAAGTTAAATCCGAAAAAACCATTAAATGAAATGTCTAAAGGGATGAGACGTCAAGCGTCATTTATACTTGCGTTTTCATCTAAACCAGACGTACTATTACTCGACGAACCGTTTGACGGGTTAGATCCAATCGTTCGAAGACAAATTAAAAACATCATTTTACAAGACGTTGAAAGTTACGGCTTAACAGTATTCTTATCGAGCCATAACTTACTCGAAATGGAAAACATATGTGATGCGATATCAATTATGCACGACGGAAAAGTACTGTACACAAACAGTATTCATGATATGAAAGATACGCATTGTAAACTACAAATCGCGTTTAAAGAGTTACCAGACGAATCGTTCTACAAAAAGTTAAACGTCGTCCAACACTCGATTCAAGGACGCGTAATTACAGCGATTATTAAAGGCGACATTAAAAATGTCGAAGTGAATATTTCAAAATACGAACCACTCATGTACGATATTTTACCAATTACGTTAGATGAGATGTTCGCTTATGAAATGGGGGAGACAGGATATGCAATCGAAAACATCATTGTTGAATAAAGTGCTCGTTAAAAACTTTACGAGTTCAGTTATGTGGTTAACGGTCGGATATTTCTTATTATCATTACTATCATTACCGTTACCAATATATATATCATCACTGAATATGGGTGCTGCAGATTATGGAACGACTTTTGGGAATGATAATGTATTATTCTTGTATGGTCATGCTCATTTAATTATTTCTATTATTTTCAGTGCGACGTTAGCGATCGTAATTTATAACTATAAAAACAATGCGGACACGAATGATTTTATCCACAGTCTTCCAATTAAGCGACTCGCGATTTTTAATAGCGGATTTTTTGTGGGTGTAATTGCGATTTTTGTGCCGACACTACTTACAGCATTCGTTATCATGATTGAAAAAACATTTATCAGTATACCAATTTCAATGAAGCACATCGCTGTTTGGCTATTATTTATACTAATCGCTCAGGTAATGGTGTTTATTATCAGTGTGTTTGCTGGGATGTTTGTAAACTCAATCACACTGCATATCGAAATGATACTCATCATGATGTTTGTACCTTATGTATTATGGTTTGCGATTGTATTTAATGCAGCGACATTCTTTGACGGTATTATGTTATACACTGCTGGTGGATTTAGAACGCTACTTGAACCGATGGAAAACACAAGTATAGTCATATACTTATTTAAAGCATTTGGCGAAGGCGGATTTGGTGGAAGTTCGTTCATCATTTGGTTAGTTGTGATTATCGGGTTACTCGTCGGCAGTGCTTATCTATATAAAATTAGACGTAACGAGCGTGTGAACCAACCGTTTAACTATCAATTTATGTACTACGTACTCGTCGTATTACTATCGATTCTCGGAATGTTACTATTAAGTGGTGTATTATCAGTACTCTTACCAGATTACAGAACGTTATCGATCTTAATCATTACGTTTAGTGCAGTCGTCACATACGTATTTGTACTCATGTTTACTCAAGACACAGTGCGCATCAAATTCAGATTAAAAGAAGCGATGATTACACTAATCAGTGTCGTATTATTCTTAGTTGGATTCTTCGTTTACTGGGATCGTTATACGAGTTATATACCGAATGAAGCAGACATTAAAGGTGTAAACTATAACGATGGAAATGGTATTCACAATGTCAATGTTAAAGACTCAGACAAGTTTAACGAAAACTATACGTTTGATATCGAAACAGACAAAATCAAAGAAGTACGTGATCTGCATAGCGAAATTGTACGCACGGATTCAGGTAGAAATAATGAAGAACTCGCACCAACTGTTACAATCACTTACTTACTAAAAAATGGTAAATTAGTGTCGCGACAATTCGGAGAAATCAGTGCATCAAGCGACGTCGGACAGCGTATTATCAATTCAGATATACCATCGTTTAGTAAAGACAAAGACTTTTTATATCAAGTGAAAAGTGAGAAGTTTGAATCAATCTCAACAATGACAATTGGTAGTATGATGTTTGATCCAGAAGAGATATCATTAAAAGATTTCAATGTATTAGCTAAAGGTTATCAAAATGAGATGAACAACATCGACACAGAATCTGATATATATGCTGAAACAGGAACTATTAATATAGAAGTGAACACGAATTACAATGTATTTAGTGCGTATTCCGGTCTGACATCACTATACAACAAAGCACTTCAGTCATTTATGAAAGAACACGACTATGAGTTTAATGGTTACAGTGGAAATATGTTATATAAAGTCGATTTAAATAAAGTCGATGATGTGAAGCAACTATTTAATGATATTAAAACGAAGCCGTACAGTGAAGTATCTAAAAAGTACGATTTTGTCGAAGTCGCTGAAACAGACAAAGAAGAAGAATTTAATAAACTAAACGAAATGAACTTTGATATGTCAGGAGATACACTCTACATTATCGGAGATCACTACAACGACGGAGATTCACCAATGTATGTTGAATTATCAGTAGTTGTAAAGTAAAAGTTTAAGACTGTAGACAAGATCTACAGTCTTTTTTAGTTTTTCATCCGTAAATTTCGGGATAGGATAGGTTGTTTCGTGTGTTTATTTTACGCAAATTGCATTTGCGTAAACGAGTTGTGGATTAGTTTGACGATTAGTGCGTTTGTGTTAACGAATCAGCACGCCCTTTTACGCAAAAGCGTTTTGTATTAAAAGATGAAAAACAATTTAACGAAAAAACGTTTTATGTAAAAATTAATTGATTTCGTTGACGCAAATTGAAGCACACGATCGTTTCAACCAAAATATTCGCCAAAAACATAGAGATAGAGCAGAAAGGTTCTCCTTTTTAATGTATTAAGTTATACTTTAACGATATAAATTTTGTATACTTATAGAAGGAGATGAGGCGATGAAGACAAAGTATTTGAATAAAAAAGACTGGCGCCGAATTAGACATTCCGACTATAAAGAAGTATTAACAACATATGAAGGTAAAAAGGTCCTCATCGGATGCTATTATATTCATTCAGTGTATCATCCACTTACTGTGACGATTGTTGGTGAAAAGATTAAAGTTGCAGACGATCATTATAAGTGGATTACGATGATGGGTGAAGGCGATCATTATAGTCTTACTGTAATGTTCAATGAAAATGATGAAGCGGTTCAATATTATTTTGATATAAATAAATCAAACACGTTAGAACTCGGTCGAGCGAGACGAGAAGATTTATATTTAGATGTTCTTGCACTACCAGACGGTCGAAGTGAACTCGTCGATGAAGATGATATCATTCGTGCATTAAAATACGGCAAAGTCACACCAGAAGAGAGAGATTTTGCGTATAGAATTGCATCAGACGTCGAGCGTTTAATAGACTATCAGTTTGACGAGGTCGTTAAAAGAGGGCAGTTTATGTATGAAATGATGGAGAGAGAAAATGAGATTTGATGATTATGAATTACTCGTTACACTCGATAAAGAAAAGACGTTACGTCAAGCAGCCGAAGCGTTATATATATCGCAACCTGCTGTGAGTCAACGTTTAAAGACAATCGAGAATTACTGGGGTGTACAGATCTTTATCCGCACAAAAAAAGAACTTATTAAGACAAGTGCGGGTGAGAAGATTATCGAGCACGCGAAACAAATCGTAGAAACAGAACTCTTACTAAAAGAAAACATTCATATTAATAAGCATCAAGTTGAAGGTAAATTAAAAATCGGAGTGGCGTCGTTACTTGGGTATATGATTATGCCGACGTTACTTGAGAAGTTTTTGAAAAGATATCCGAACGTTGATATACAGCTTGAAATCGGTTCTTCATCAAAAATTATTGATAACGTCGATCGATATCATTTAGCGATTATACGTGGCAATAAAATATTAAATTTAGAAAATCGTTTGTTATTTACGGATGAGCACTATTTAGTTGCGCCAAAAAATAAGTCGCTTGAAAACGAACCGCTCATCGAATTTCAAGCAGATCCTTGGTATATTAACCAGCTCAAACAGTTTTTTGAAAAGAGTTTTAATAAACCATATAAGCCACAACTCTATGTCGATCAAGTAACGACGTGTCGAGAGTTGTTACTTAAAGGTGTAGGGATGACAGTACTACCAACGATTATTACGAACACGATGGACTTATCGAAATTCCATACTGAAAAGGTAGAAATCGATCACGTACCATTGACGCGTTCAACATATGTCGCGTATGATCATCAAATGGCAGAACTCCCACAAGTAGAAAAGTTTTTAAAATTATTAGATGAAGAATATAAGTAGGAATTCGTATGTTTAAAAAGTTATTTTCAATTGAGAACTATAAATTATTTTTAGTAAATATGATTTTATTTGGAATGGCAATCGCAATTACGACGCCATTCCTTGTGCTTTTCATGACAGGTGAGCACGGTTTAACAATCACGCAGCACGGTATATTTATGGCCGCTGGTGCGATAGGGTCGTTTATCGTCAATACAATTGTTGGGCGATTTAGCGATAAGCTATCGTTTGATAGAAAGTATTTATTACTCGCTGCGATCGTTATGGAGATTATTACGTTTAGTCTATTTTTAATCGTTAAAGATACGATAATTTTAGTTATTGGATACGTAATATTCTTCTCACTCGGTGCACCTGGGATTCCGCAGTTATATGCGTCAGCACGTGAATCTGTGAATAAAGACAACGGAAATGACGCACGGTTAAAAATATTTGCAAATACCGTTTTACGTTCGATGTTTAGTTTCGGATTTTTATTTGGTCCATTAATCGGATCGATTTTAATTGCGAGATACGATTTTACAGGACTGTTTGTCGGAACGATGATTTTATTTGGTGTCGTCTTTATTACGACAATTTTTATTAAACCAGTAAAAACAGAACGCGAACTATCAATTCAACAAATCGATGAAAAAAGAGCGCCGTCATTATTCAGTGCACCTGTTCTAATCGTTCCGTTTATTGCATTTATAATGTTACACGTCGGTCAGTGGGGGTATTTACTAAATATGCCTCTATACGTGACTGAAGTACTCGGTGAAGATAGAGGAAAAGTCGGAGTGCTCGCATCGCTTTGTGCAGGATTAGAAGTGCCGTTTATGATTGGGATTGGCTGGATCGCCTCTCGTTTTGAAACGAAACATTTACTCATGTTTGCTGGAGTCGTCGGAGGATTATTCTTCCTATCGATCGGGCTATTCCAAAGTTTTACAGTTATACTTATTGGACAAGTTGTCCTCGCATTTTTCTTAGCAATTTTACTTGGCATGGGAATTAGTTATTTCCAAGATTTACTCCCTGACTTTCCAGGATACGCATCGACATTATTTGCGAATGCAATGGTCGTTGGCCAGCTACTCGGAAACTTAATCGGAGGATTTGTATCAGATATGTTTAGCGTAAACACTGCATTTTTAGTGAGTAGTGGTTTAATGTTTACGTCTGTCATATTGTTTATGTTTACGAAAACACAATTTAGAGAAGGTGAGATTTAAGTGGAAGCATTACTTTGGCTTTTAGTTGTTTTATCGTTTGTCATTGGATATGTTGGACTCGTGTATCCAGTTATTCCGTCGATATTTATGTATTGGCTTGGCGCTGCGATTTACGCGTTCTTCATCGGTGATAATTTAGGAATTATGTTCTGGTTAATACTCGGAGTATTTACAGTACTTACATTTGTCTCTGACATGGCGATCACAAAATATTACGTCGGTAAACTCGGAGGCACAAAACAAGGAGAATGGGCGGCGCTTATCGGTGTCGTATTAGGGATGTTTATATACCCGCCACTCGGCGTTATTTTTGTGCCCCTATTTTTAGTATTCTTTACAGAATTTGTCATTTATAAAGATGCATCGAAAGCATTAAAGGCAGCACTTGGTAGTTTAGCTGCATTTGTAACGACGATTGTTTTTAAAGCGGTCGTTTACACATTAATTATTTTATGGTTCGTATTAGACGTATTTGTATTTTAAAAAACGTCCCAAAATTGGGACGTTTTATCAATTGTCTTGTTGTTTTAACGCTCTAAATATTAATACTGAAAACACAGCAATTACAATTAAATACACTGCGCCTAATATAGAATCGACTAACGGTTCGTTACCGACAAAAAAGCGAAGTGAAAATATAATAATAGAATGTGCAATAAGTAGTATGATTAATGAACGAGTAACGTTTTTATTTTTAAAAAATACGACGAGCATTAAAATGATGAAAACAACAGTAACTCCGAGTTTAATCCATTCAAACATTCGTTCCACCTCTTAAGTTTAGTATCGCTTAAAATGATAGAATCTACAAGAGAATTTTCAACGTATATGTGAAGTGCTATACTATTATTATATGTGTAGGTGATGATATGAAACGTGTTTTAATCTTGTTAATATGCACGGTGTTTCTCAGTGCGTGTAGCGGACAATCTCAAAAAGAGAAAGACATCCAAGCACTCGAAGAAAGCATTACAAACTTAGAACGACAAATTAACGAATTAAAAAGAGATAACGATGATTTAAAACAGAAGTTAAAAACGAAACAAGATGAACTCAGTCAAATCGAACAAGAAGATAATGAAAAAGATAAAGAAGATGAAGAAGAGGAGTAAAGAGTATGTACGAAAGTGATTTTGTCTTAATGGAAAACGAAACGATGTCTTTAGAAGCTTTACGTCAAGAACTCAGCAACATCATTCAAAATAAGTGCGTATATAACGCTGAACAAACGAAGCGTAGCGTCTCACAACAACCAAAACCTGAAGATAGTTATGACACGTTCTATATCCACTTTGATATCGAAGGTTCTAATGATTTTGTTAGCGTCGTAGCTGATGTAAGTAAAGAGAAGCATTTAGTCGATTATGATTTAAATGAAAAAGAATTTACTGTAAAGCTAATTAACTATAATAAACGTGACAGACAATGACACAGATAAAAACAAAGCGTTTATTATTAAGGGATTACACATCATCAGATATCGATTGTATTCGAAACATGATGCGTGATAGAGATGTCGTGCAGTACTTTCCAAATCCGTTATCTGACGTTGAAATAGAAACACTCGTGAGAGATATGTCAGGAAGCATTCGCGACAGAGGATTTGGAGTGTTTGCGTTAGAAAGAAAAAGTAATAATGAAATGATAGGAATCGCGGGCATTCGTATTAAACAGTACGACGAACATCTAAACTTAGATGAAATCGAACATTTATTTCCGTGTGTTGAGCTATATTTATTACTTGATAAACCATACTGGAATCAAGGGCTCGCAACTGAAGCGGCTGAAGCGGTGATGAAGTTTGTACGTAAAAAAACAGACATTCAAGAAGTATATGCATTCACTTCAAAGCTCAATCTTCCGTGGTTAAATGTCATCGACAAAATCGGTATGGATCCTATATTTGAATATACGAACCCGTATTATGTAGAAGGGCATCGTAAAGCGGACAGTTTAATTTTTAAAATACACACATAAAAACGGACATCTTGAAATTAATCACGATGTCCGTTTTCTATATCTTCTCGACTACGTCCAGCAACTGGACGGAATTGTTTTAATTCGTCGAGTACGTTTTCGATTGAATCGAGTTTAATGATTAAATCTAAAAATCTGCGCTCTAAAAAGTCGTTTTCAATAAATGATTCAAACAAATCAAATAGTGAATCGTAGTAACCATCTGTATTGACGAGCGCAATTGGTTTTTGAGCGTGTCCAATTTGTCCACCGACAAATACTTGGAAAAACTCTTCCATCGTGCCTGCGCCACCAGGCAAAATGATGATCGCATCCGCTTCATCGATTAACATATCTTTACGCGTGCTCATCGTGTCGACGACTTTCATGTTTGTAACGCGAGGGTGTGCCATTTCTTTATCGACTAATACTGTCGGGATAATGCCAGTCACGTCGCCTCCAGCGTCTAACGCACCGTTCGCAACAGCCCCCATTAAACCGAGGCCGCCTCCACCATAAATGAGTTCGACATTTTCGTTTGCGAGCGTTTCACCGAGCGTATACGCATCTTCTCTAAATTTATCACTATTACCTAAACGTGCACCACAAAAAACAGAAACTTTGCTAATTTCCATTAGTCGGTATGTTTGTCTTTCCATTCGATAAATTGTTTTAGAGAATCCGATTTTTGATATTTCTCACCGTATCCTGTTTTTCTTCCGTGGTTTTCGATGTGGCGCTCATTTTGACGGCGATGTTTACCGAATAGTGAATCGTCTCTCTTGTCGGCTTTTTCTATTTTACGTTCTTTAGCTTCTTCACGAAGGTGTGCACTTCTTGGGTCGAGTAAATCTTTATGTTTTAAATGTAATGCACCTGGAGAATAATCATCCTCATACTCTGTTTGTTCAACGAATTGTTCATTGAGTTCTTTTACGTTTGTTGTGTCTGGTCTTTCAGTAGTCAATTTCTGATGTCCTTTCGATACGTTCATACGTGATTCTTTTTCATCGTGATCTAGAGTCTCTCTTGATACGAGACTTTCCATACGTTTTTTACGATGTTTTTCTTTGTCAGCTTCAAACTGTGCCTCTAACTTGTTCAGTTTACTTAACGATTTGTCGTGTGCTTTCATTTGTTTATTATACTCGCGCTTATCTTTTGAAGCGTGGTATTTTTCAGAAACGAAGTCACGCGTTTCGTTAAATCCTTTAACGCCCGCTTCAGTGACAGTTTGTGTTTTATCCTTAGCTTTACTATATAAAATATTACTGTTTTTTGCGAGTTTTTGCACGTCTGGATGGTCTTTAATTTCATTTCTGTTTTTGAGTAATGGTACGAGTAAAACAGGTAAAATTGTCGCAGCCATTCTTAGCTTCTCTTTCATAAAAATAACCTCCGGTTAACGAATTACTTATTATTATAACGTACCCGTTAATCATTTACACGAAACGGCTGTGTTTATAAACATAAATAATCGGCAATATGTAAGTAAACGAGGAGGCGTTAATTATGGCGTTAGATAAAACTACACGCGTACAACATTTATTTATAGATTATCCAAATATCGGAGAGGTTATCCGTCCTTTATCACTTAAATTTGCTGTCGACGATACGGTAACAGTCGAAGATGTCGCGGTTAAACATAATTTAGACGTAGAAGCTGTCGTGAACGATTTAAAAGACTTTGTGGAAGACGAGTATGTCACAAATTACGTCAATCATACGAAGCAAGATCTTACAAAAACAGTCCACGACCGTTATATCGAAGATTTAAAAGATGAACTACCCGTTTTACATGAATATGTTAAAAAAGTGTCGAAGAAAAAATTAAAAGACGAAAACGTCCATCACGCATATGATAAAGTCAAACAAGCTTTAAATGATTATAGTGAACTTCTCGAAGATACAGTACACCCACTCGTCGTTTCAGATAAACATGCGGAAGTATATAACGTAGAAGTTGAAAGTAAAGAAAAGGAAATCGTTAAAGGATTTGAGAAGTTACGAGATGTCTCGAATGATTATAATAGTGAGCCCTTAGATGCTGATGTAGAATTTGTCTATGATAGACTAGAACGTTTAGAGCAGGTCGTTATAGAAATGATCGCACTTGAACAATTAATTCGCCGAAAATAATAATGACGCCACTTTTAAAAGTGGCGTCATTTTATCTTTTAAACGTTACCGTAAATGTCGTATATTCTCCTTCAATACTGTCTACAGTTATTGAGGCATTATGAAGTTCGACGAGGTGTTTCACAATCGATAAACCTAGGCCCGTGCCACCATCTGCTGTACTACGTGCAGAATCGACGCGGTAAAATCGTTCGAATAGTCGACTGAGGCTTTCTTCTGGAATTCCAGCCCCTGTGTCATGAACACTTAACTCTATGGAATCGTTCGTCTCTTCTATTTTTACTTCAACTATGTCACCTTCATGCGTGTAATTTGCAGCGTTTGAAAGTAGGTTTACGAGTATTTGCGCGACGCGTTCTTTATCCGCATAGAGCATATGCTCCTCATTTTCTGGTAAATGGAGTTGTAAGTTTCTATCTTTAAATAAACGTTTCATTGGACGCACAGTCGCATGAACGAGTTCAGTTAAATCAAAATTCGTTTCATTCAGTCGAATTTGATGTTTTTCTATTTTCGATAAATTTAAAATATCGATGATCAGCTTATTTAACCGAACACTTTCGTTATATATAATTTCTAAAAACTCTCGCTCAACTTCTCGGGGTAAATCCCCAGATTGTAATAACGTTTCAGAGAAACCTTGAATTGATGTGATCGGCGTTTTTAACTCATGAGACACGTTTGCAACGAAATCTCTACGAATATTTTCAAGTCGCTTAATATCCGTAATATCGTGAAGCGCAACGATTACACCACGCTTTTCCCAGCGTTCACCGTAATACGGTGCGGCATAAAAGTTTAAAATCATTTCTTCAGGATTGTATAAATGTACTTCACTCGTTTTTACTTCATCGTATTTATAAACGTGACGAATGTCTCTTAGTACATTTAATTTAACAAGACTTTCCTGATAGTCATTATGGAGAATTTTATCTCGCGTTTGGTTGATCATTTTTAACGCTGCGTCGTTAATCACGTCAATTTTACCTTCCGGGTTAATCAAAATAACACCCGTATTTAAATTCGATAAAATACTCTCAAGCTGTTTAGATTGGTCTTTAATTTCTGTGACGTGAGCGTTTAGACTAATTGCTAGAGAATTGACGGACTCACTAAGCGTGTACAGTTCTCCAGGAAACGTATCGTTAATACGCGCGCTATAATCATTTTTCTTCAGACGCTCTGTCACTTCTATAATCTTTTGAATTGGATTCGTAATTTTATATGCGAGTAGTGCTGCTGATATAATCGTTGCGACTAAAATGAGTGTAAATACGATGACGATTGATACCCATTTTTGTTGTGCAGCTGCTTCGATTGTCTCTAGTGGAGTAGAGCTACGGACATACCCAATGACTTCACCGTCTTCAGTGATCGGTACAGCGACGTACATCATCTGTATGTCTTCAGTGTCACTTTGTCGAATGTATGATTCACTCGTCGTTTTCTTTCGTTTCGCTTCTTTAATCTCTGGGCGATCGATGTGATTACTCATCGTCCAAATGTTTGAATCCGTGTCGTAAATGACTCTCCCGTCCTCATCGATAATCGTAAAGCGTAAGTTTTCGGGCAACTTTAGATCCGAAAACATTTCCTTCGTATTACGAATGGTTAACGTATCTTTTGTAATCATACTTTCGAGCAGTTCACTTTCTTCAGTAAGTTGCTTACTCGTCATTGCGTTATACGTCGTACGGTTTACGTTATCTACAAAGAAAAACA
Source organism: Nosocomiicoccus massiliensis (assembly GCF_000438455.1). GTDB lineage: Bacteria > Bacillota > Bacilli > Staphylococcales > Salinicoccaceae > Nosocomiicoccus > Nosocomiicoccus massiliensis. The sequence continues at coordinate 12,289 of NZ_CAVG010000145.1, read as the reverse complement.
TCATACATAATCCGACAATTAAAACGATGAAAAACGAAAGTGTGATGCGAACCCACAGTTTATTCATCGATATATTCCATCTTATAACCGAATCCACGAACAGTATGAATGTATTTCGGCGACTTCGGATTGTCTTCAATTTTTTCTCTTAGTTTACCGATGTGGACGTCGACAATTCGTGTATCACCGTCAAAATCAAACTGCCAAATTCCGTTTAACAGTTGATCGCGAGATAAAACACGTCCATTGTTTTTACTTAAGTAAACGAGAAGTTCGTATTCTTTTTTAGTGAGGTCGATTTTTTTATCGTTTTTATAAATAGAATAGTTGTCATAATCGATTGTTAGTTCACCGATTTTTACAGTGTTGTCTTCTGTAGTAACTTGATTTGCTTCAAAGTCAATGCGTCTTAATATCGCGCGAACTCTCGCTACGACTTCTCTCGGACTAAACGGTTTTGTCATATAGTCATCCGCCCCCATTTCAAGGCCGAGTATTTTATCGAACTCATCATCTTTTGCAGTGAGCATTAAAACGGGAACGTGAATTTTATCGAGACGTAAAGTTTTCACGACGTCCATGCCATCCATTTTTGGAAGCATTAAGTCTAAAACCATTACGTCTGGTGATTCCTTTTTCACTTGCTCAATCGCTTCTAAACCGTCGTTTGCTGTAACGACTTCAAAGCCATTTTGTTCTAAGTTAAATTTAAGTAACGTTACAATTGATGTTTCATCATCAACAACGAGAATTTTATGCATAGTAACCTCCTGCATATCGAATTTGTTATATGTTAATCATTTTATCATGTTTACAATTATTCACTTATATTTTACACAATCTTTACAATGTAGAATACTCATGGAATAGTGTAGAATATAGTATTGTAATAGAGATTATACTTTTTAAGGTGAAACTATGAATATCGAACGTTATAGTCGACAAATTTTATATAAAAATATCGGTGAAGACGGTCAACGAAAGTTGTTAGATAGTACCGTACTCATCGTCGGAGTCGGTGCACTCGGATCAGTTTCAAGCGAGATGCTTGCGCGTTTAGGTATTGGGAAACTCATTTTAGTTGACCGAGACTACGTTGAGCTATCGAATTTACAGCGTCAGACGTTATATACTGAACGTGACGCAGAAAACCAAAAACCAAAAGCAATCGCGGCACTCGAACATTTAAAAGAAATTCGTAGTGATCTAGATATTGAAGTCCATGTGAATCACGTAGACGCACTCTTTTTAGAATCACTCGTAAAAACTCATAACGTCGATTTAATTTTAGACGGGACAGATAACTTTGAAACAAGACTCGTAATTAATGACGTCGCGTATAAAGTGGGGATTCCGTGGGTCCACGCAGCTGTCGTCGAAGCGTCATACGTAAGTGCACCATTTACAAAGGACTCGCCGTGTTATAGATGTGTGATGCCAGTACTTCCGTCAAATACATTAACGTGTGACACAGCAGGTGTGATATCTCCAGCCATTCATACGGCCGTGTCAATACAAGTCACGACAGCAATAAAAATACTCATCGGTGAAACGTTTGACAGACACTATATGACGTTTGGAGACTTATGGTCAGGCGAGCATGGTCGCATCGCATTTGATAACATTAAGAATAAAGAGTGCGATACGTGTGAGTTAGAACTTTATCCTTCATATAATGAATCACACCAAGCATTAAGCTTATGTGGAAGAGATACTGTTCAAATATATGATGACACAGTCACTTATGAACTTTCGTTAAACACTGCGAAGCGACTCGGTGATTTTAAAGAGACACCGTACTTCATCGAATTTTATTATGATGATTATCGAATTATCGTATTTAAAAACGGTCGAATGTTAATACACGGTCTAAAACGAATTGAAAAAGCACGCACGATCGTCGCACAACTATTTGGATAGGAGAGATACTATGAGTATTGTTGAAAGAATCGATAGAGATATTAACGTCGGTGTAATTACAGTGAGTGATACGCGTACAAAAGAAACAGACAAAGGCGGAAAACTTGTCATCGAAAAGTTAACTGACATTAACGCAGTTGTCGAAGATGACAATCACTTAATCGTGACAGACGATAAAGAAAAAATCCGTGAAGCGGTTGTTGGATTACTCGAAAAAAATCTAGACGTCGTCATCACGACAGGGGGTACAGGAATCGCTAAGCGAGACGTCACAATAGAAGCGGTGAGCGAACTATTCGACAAAGAAGTCGAAGGGTTCGGGGAACTATTTAGAATGTTGTCTTACACAGAAGACATCGGATCGCGAAGTCTATTATCACGCGCTGCAATGGGCACGCACGACAACCAACTCATCGTCAGCCTCCCAGGATCAACAGGCGCAGTCAAACTCGGCATGGACAAACTCATCGTCCCAGAGTTAAACCATCTAGTATTTGAGTTAAACAAAGAGAACTAGTAGGGGCACGAACTATTGTAGTAAGTTGTAACGACGTGCGGTCGGAGTAGGTTTTTGTTCTTATGGATGATGAAGTGCGAGCGATTTGCCGTGTGTGGAGCGGTTATTTACAAAAAATGTTTGAAAGTGTTAGATATATCCGGATAATTAACAAAAACGGTGTCGGCGGACCGGAATATGTTAATTAAATCCGGATATCTCACAAAATCGCGATATTTTTGTTAAATAAAATTTGGGAGAAGGGTGCTTTTCATCTATTAGGATAAAAAGCCACTGTCGCTCTTCAATTATTTACAAAAAATGTGTGAAAGTGTTAGATATATCCGGATAATTAACAAAAACTGGGGATATGACCACGTTTTTGTTAGATAAAAAAATATAATTAACAAAAACGGTGCGCCTGTGCCGAAATATTTTAATTAAATCCGGATATCTCACAAAACCGCGATATTTTGTTAAATAAAATTTGGTAGAAGAGCGTTTTTCATCTTTTGGGATAAAAAGCCACTATCACTCATCGGTTATTTACAAAAAATGTCTGAAAGTGTTAGATACATCAAAATAATTAACAAAACCGCGATATTTTTGTTAAATAAACTCGGCAAAAGAATAAAAACACACTTCAAAAGCACCCCACCCCCCACATCCATCACCTAAACCGAATAATCTCCGGATTTCCCGCCAGATTTACTTAATAGCTTAGTTTCTTTGATGATCATACCTTTATCGAGCGCTTTACACATGTCGTACACTGTGAGTGCTGCAGCGCTTGCGGCTGTTAAAGCTTCCATTTCCACTCCTGTTTGGCCTTTGACTTTTACTGTTGCTTTGATGTGTAGTTTGTATCCGTCATCCGTATCCCATTTAAATGAGATGTCGATTCCAGAAAGTTGTAGTGGATGGCACATCGGGATGATTTGATGCGTGTTTTTCGCTGCCATAATTCCAGCGATTTGTGCGACTGCTAACACGTCACCTTTTTTCATCTTTTCGTTAATGATGCCTTCATATATTTCTTGACTGACCTCGATCACGCTTTCTGCAGTTGCAACGCGTGACGTGACATTTTTTTCTGAGACGTCGACCATTTTTGCGCGTCCTTCTTCGTTAAAGTGAGTAAACTTAGACATTAAAATCCCTCTTTTTAGTATAATAGTTCATAAGTATTACGTTAATTATATCAAAAGGAGAGATTTTAGTGACTTTAAATAGACAACCAATCCCAGTTTTTGATGCCGTAACTAAAGTAGTAGAAAATGTTACACATATAGATACTGAAACAGTGAAACTCGAAGAGAGTTATAATCGTTATCTTTCAGAGGATTTAACAGCAACTCATGACGTGCCGTTATTTACGCGCTCAGCGATGGATGGGTTTGCGATCCGTAGTGCAGATTCAGGTAAAGGTGCAACGTTCACTGTTGTAGATGAAGTACCCGCTGGCAGTACGAGTGACTACGAACTAAAAGAAAATGAAGCATTCCGTATTATGACAGGTGCAGAATTACCGAAATCTGCGGACACGGTCGTGATGTTTGAACAGGCAAATATTGACGGCAATACGTTCACGATACGTAAAACGTTTAACGCGTACGATAACGTTGCAATGCAAGGTGAAGAGTGTAAAAAAGGCGACATTATCGTCCATAAAGGAAGCCAAATCAACCCAGGTACAGTCGCAACGCTTGCGACATTTGGATACGCTGAAGTGAATGTCTACCGCGTCCCAGTTGTCGGCGTTTTATCGACAGGAAGCGAACTACTTGAAGTATCTGACGAGTTAGAGCGCGGTAAAATTAGAAATTCAAACACACCGATGATCATGGCGCAGTTAGAGAGAATTGGCGTACACGCTAAGCGCTATGATTTAGAAGAAGATAATCTAGATACACTTCTAGAAAAAGTTGAAAAAATGTTTAACGAAGTCGACGCAGTTATCACAACAGGTGGTGTGTCTGTTGGAGATTACGACTTACTTCCGAAAGTCTATGAAAAACTCGGCGCGGAAGTTCTGTTTAACAAAGTGGCAATGCGACCAGGTAGTGTTACGACAGTCGCAAGGGCAAAAGGCAAGTTCTTATTCGGTTTAAGTGGGAACCCATCTGCATGTTATTCAGGATTTGAGTTATTCGCTCGTCCTGCGATATTACTCATGCAAGGCTCTGCACGAGCATTCGCGCCATTCGTGAACGCGACGCTTGGAGAAGACTTTAAAAAGCCAAATCCGTTTACGCGATTTGTCCGTGCTGAGATTGACTTTGTCGACGGGAAAGTCATTTCAAAACCGTCTGGATTTAATAAGTCAAACGCCGTAACGTCGATTGCGAGAAGTAACGGAGTTATCGTATTACCAGGTGGTACGCGTGGATTTGAAGCAGGAGATGAAGTACAAGTAATGCTGACAGATGTGACGAGTGGTGTGTCACACTTTTCGATTCTACAATGAAAATTTTACAAGTCGTTGGATATAAAGACACCGGTAAAACGATGTTAATCGTGGAATTTCTAAAAATATTGAAAGATTCGAACTTAAAAGCAGCCGTAATAAAACATCATCACATCGATATCGATGAATCGACAGACACTGGAAAGTTCAGTCGACTGAGTGACTATACAATTTTAAACACACCGAACTATACAATTTACCATGACAACAAAGTGCCGGATTTAGAAGAACAAATCGAAGCTTTGAACGGTAAAGTCGACGTCGTTTTAGTCGAAGGTTATAAAAGCAAAGATTATGACAAGATTGTCCTCACGCATTCGTTCACGGGTGAAAAAGGCGATATAAGAGATTTAGAGCTGTCAAATGTGGTAAACTACTATAACGTAGCATCAGATCAAGATGCGATATTACAATGGTTTAAAGGTTGGAGTAAAAATAGATGAAGCAGTTCGAAATAGTAACTGAACCGATTGATATCGTAAAATATCAACAATATGTTCTAGACGAACATCAAGGTGGTCTTGTGACGTTCACGGGTCACGTGCGTGAGTGGACTAAGGGCACGCGGACAGTATATTTAGAGTACGAAGCATATATTCCGATGGCTGAAAAAATGCTCGCACAAATCGCAGATGAGATAAGCGAAAAGTGGCCAGGTGTAAAAACGAGCATCGCACACCGAATCGGTAAACTCGACGCGACTGAAATCGCGGTAGTTATTTTAACGTCTTCACCTCACCGACATAACGCGTACCGTGCAAATATGTACGCAGTCGATCGATTAAAAGAAATCGTTCCAATATGGAAAAAAGAGATTTGGGAAGACGGAGAAGAGTGGATTGGTGACTCTAGACATTATCACTCGAGTGTGGAGGTGGATCGTGATGAAAATTAAAATATTTGCAAGTATAAAAGAAAAAATCGGTGACGATCATATTGAACTACCGATTCATGACGCAATAACAGTGAAAGAATTAAAAGAGCGTTTATATATCGATTATCCAGAATTAGACGGGGAAGTGTTTCAAGTTGCAGTGAACGAATCATTTGAAAGAGACGAGTCGACGATTGCACCTGATGACGTCGTAGCACTTATCCCGCCAGTGAGTGGTGGTTAAATGGTAATTGGAGCAGTATTAGCAGGCGGAAATTCAACGCGATTTGGTTCAGACAAATCATTATATGCGTTAAACGATACACCGATGTATATGCACGTCGTGAATCGTTTAAAGAAAAGTGGAGTCGTCGACGAAATTGTCGTCAATACGAACGCGCGATTAAAGGATGCATTTCATCCGTATAAAACGGTGATAGATGACGAAAGTTTTATAGATCACGGACCACTCGGTGGAATTTACGCATTGATGAAAGAATATCCAGACGACTACGTCATTATCGTGTCGACAGACACGCCGTACGTACCGAGTGCATGGTTAAAAGTGTTAGTCGAAAAGGCGATCGAAACGAACAAAATCGTCGTTACGGAAGGTGAGCAACTACATCCGTTAATCGGTGTGTATCACGGTGAAACAATCGTCGAAGATTTAAAAAGACAACTCGAATCAAATAAACTGAGTATCCGACAATTTTTAGAGCATCAAGACTATATAACGTTAAACATTGAAGACTACGGTCTCAATGAATCGATGTTTGTAAACATTAATCGTAAAACGGATATTCTCTAGGAGGGATACGATGAAACAAGTAACTGATAAGTTTGGACGACCGTTACGAGATCTTCGTATTTCCGTAACGGATAAATGTCAGTTCAGATGTAGCTACTGCATGCCAAAAGAAATATTCGGCGATGACTATGCGTTTTTACCAGAAGAGCATTTACTTTCATTTGATGAAATTGAAAGACTCGCGCGTATATACGCAGATCTCGGTGTCAAAAAATTACGTATTACAGGTGGTGAGCCGTTAATGCGTAAAGACTTACACGAACTTATCGCACGATTAAATAAAATTCCAGGTATAGAAGATATCGGTATGACGACGAATGCGTTACTGTTAAAGAAACATGGCCAAAAGCTTTACGACGCGGGGCTTCGTCGTTTAAACATTTCACTCGATGCGATGGACGACGAACTATTTGGTCAAATTAACGACCGTGGCATTGGTACGTCGAGAATATTAGAAAATATAGATTATGCGATTTCTCTCGGCTTTAAAATTAAAGTCAATATGGTCGTACAAAAAGGGTTAAACGACCATGAGATTTTACCGATGGCACGTCATTTTAAAAACACGCCAATTACGTTACGTTTTATCGAATTTATGGATGTCGGTAACGATAACGGCTGGAACTTCGAAAAAGTCGTATCTAAAGAAGATATTTTAGATATGTTGCGTGAAGAATTTACGCTTGAGCCAGTAGAACCAGCGTACTACGGGGAAGTTGCGAAAGTGTATAAGCATACGGACACAGATGCACATTTAGGGTTTATTACGAGTGTGTCTGAAAACTTCTGTTCAACATGTACGCGTGCTAGACTATCTGCAGATGGTAAGTTTTACGGATGTCTATTCGCAACTGAAGGATTTGATATAAAAACGCTCATGCGTGAAGGTATTTCAGATGAAGCACTCGAAGACATCTTAATGGGCGTGTGGAATGAACGTGACGATCAATATTCAGCAATTCGTCATAAAATTACAGAAGAAGAACGCAAAGCACGTCGTAAAATAGATATGAGCTATATTGGAGGATAAGAAGCGTGAGAGGATAGACTCTCACGTTTTTTTAATAGAGGTGTAAAACATGAAGTTAGATTTGGATAGAAAGTACATCGTGATCTATACGCTCATTTCAACTGTAATTGCAGTGAGTTATCTGTTATTTGGTCACGAACTATCAAAACTACTCGAAAATTTAATCATAAACAAAACGACAGTAAAGACTGAATTTATAATGCTCATCGTGTACTTTATCTTGTTTTTCTTAGTGACATATATGTATAACTTCTACACGAGTAAAGTCGCAAGTCAAAACTTAACAGAGAAAGCAAAAGCTCTTGCACGTAGTATTCACGTCGATTCAAAGCGAGATAGCGAATCGATTTTAAACGCAGTATTTGTCCATTTAGAAAAATATCGTCCGTATCAAGAAAGTTTTATACCGACGGTCGTTTTAACTGTGACAAAGGTCGTTATAATTATCGGTGCACTCTTTTTTATAGAGCCAGTTGCAGCGATTATCCTGCTTACAACGGCACCATTTATACCGTTATTTTATATATTAGTCGGCCTTAAAACCGAAGATGAAGCACTCGAGCAAGCGACAGGGTTCGACGAGATGGGGACGCTATTTTTAAATTTAGTGCGCGGAAAAGAAACGGTCACCTATACGAACGCTGAACGTGAAGCGAGTCGTGCGTTACAAAAGAGTAACGACAAGTTTTTATCGAAGACGATGCATATACTAAAGTATGCATTCCAATCGACGTTAATGCTCGAGTTTATAACGATACTCGGTATCGGTCTAACGGCGCTCGAGGTCGGATTACGTATTATCATCTTTGAAAATATTACGTTTTACCAAAGCTTTTTCGTACTGCTCATGGCGCCTGAATTTTATTCATCATTAAAAGTGATGGGGACAGAATTTCATAACGGAAAAATAGCAGACGGTCACTTACAAAAAGTGAACGAGTCAATAGTAGTACCGCGTGAAGAGTACCGTGAAAAGGGTGAGTCGCTACAGCTCCACGATGTTACAATCGCGACAGACCGCGACTTACTTAAAAATACGTCTATTCAGTTTAATAAATCAGGACTCATTGCGATTACAGGAAAATCTGGTGTTGGGAAAACGACGTTATTAAATACGATCGCCGGACTACACCCACCAACAAAGGGACAAGTAACGATTCCTACCGACGACGTGTTATATATATCTGACGATATTTACTTATCAGACACGACGTTTAGAGAGTATTTTAACGATGTCGAAGAAGATAAAATACTCGGTACTTTAAAAGAACTTCAACTTTACGACAGTATTATGAATCTTGAAGCGGGCCTTGACACGTTAATTATTAACAATAACGTACCGTTAAGTGGCGGAGAAATTGTTCGACTGAAACTCGCACGTGTATTACTATTACGACCACAAATCGTATTAATGGACGAGCCGACAGAGTTTTTAGATGAAACGACTGAAGAAATCGTATTAGAGCATTTAAGTCAGCTAAAAGAACATGCGTTAATTATCGCAGTCGTTCATCGACGTGCATTATTAGATATCGCGGACACACATATCGTTATGCAAAATAAAACGCTAGAGGTGAGTGTATGAACTTTTTTAAAAATGAACAAATAAAAGTATATTTCAGCATTATCCTCGGCATTTTAAGTGGGCTCGTTGGCGTCTCGATATTCGGGTTAAGTGGGTATATGATTAGCTTGAGTTATTTTAGCCCACCACTCATTACAATTATTTTTATTATCGTGATTATTAAATTGATGGGTCTATCAAAAGGTGTGTTTAAATATTTTGAACGCATATTTTCGCATGAAGCGACGTTTCAAATGATCAACCGTTTGCGCCTTGATTTTTTAAATCAGACATTGGCAAATCACACTAAGACGCGTGACGTCCGGTTAATCGAACGTTTAAATAAACATTTTGATGATATTGAAGGGTATTACATTCGAATCGTTTACCCTATTATTACGGCTGTTTCGATTGCGGTTATTGTCGTTATTTTATCGGCACTCGTTAGTACGAAACTCGTCGTTATTTTTAGCGCATTTTCATTGCTCGTTTTACTCGTCGTACCACTTATTTTTAAGCGTGTATTTGAACGTATTTATGACGAAGAGAGTAACGTGGAGTCAACGCTCTATTTAAAAATATATAGTCTCATATACGGGTATACGGATTTTTTCATCAACAAAGAGATTGATGAAAAGCAGCACGACATTGAGACGTTAATTGAGCGATATAACGACAAGAAATTTATGCGCGCGAACATGACACATATAATGCGAATGACTTCACAGTTATTACAAATTATTGGATTGTCTCTCATTATTTACGCGGTGGATGATGTACTACTATTACCGATGGTTCTTCTGATATTTATAAACATCGTCGAAGTGCTCGTTCCGGTCATGCAGCCGGTGAGCGAGTTCAGTCGTGTGAAAAGAACGATAGAAAGAATCGAAGGTCGCTCTGAGAGTGAGCGACCGTTTAACGAAGAGTTATCAGTTAAAGACTTAACGTTTAGATATGAAAATTCAAAGCGCGACGTGTTAAAACATGTGACGTTAAACGTTAAACGAGGTGAAAAGCACGTCATTATTGGGCCGAGTGGATCTGGGAAGTCGACGTTACTTCATCATTTAATTACAGAAGATGCGAGTGTGATGCCTCAGTTTTTAGATTTTTATAACGGAACTTTAAGAGATAATTTAACGATGTTCGGTAAAAATGAAGTTGAAGCGGACGAGTTAAAAGGGTATTTGGATGAATTTGAACTAAAAGAATTGGAACTGGATGACTATATGTACGCTACTCGTCACATGTCAGCAGGGGAAATGAAACGCCTGCATGCGATTCGCATGATTTTAGAACGTAAAAATACGTGGATGATGGACGAGCCGACGGCTCGATTAAACGATGCGTTACGAAAAAAAATGTGGGACCTTATATTAAAGCAAGAGACATTAATCGTCGTGACGCATGATTTAAGTCATTTGGATCAGTTTGATTTTATTCATTATTTAAAAGAGGGAGAAATTGTTGAAACGATTACGAGTCATGCGTTAAAAGAAGAGAGTTCAGAATTAAAAAAATCACTGAACGTTTTATATTTGAATGATGTAGAAATATATTCAAAATTAAGCGAATGTGGTAAAATATCAATACTATATTGGAAAAAGAAACGTATCGTATGCATTCTTATCTATATATAGGTAATCAATGGAGGTGACCCCGAGTTCGGGAACGTATTGGATACGACCACAATCTTAAATTTATTTATATTTATTTTACTCATTTTACTGACGATGATGTTCGTTGGGTCTGAGTTTGCATTTGTTAAAGCGAGATTATCGAAAATCGATCAACTAATTGAAGAGGGCAATAAAAAAGCTGAGTTAGTGAAGCATATGATCGTTCATCTCGATTATTATTTATCTGCCTGTCAGTTAGGGATTACAATCACAGCTCTAGGATTAGGTTGGATTGGTGAATCTACATTCGCAATTTTATTAAATCCTTTATTTGACTTAATTAATATACCAAACGAGTATATGACAATCGTTAGCTTTATTGTCGCGTTTACAATCGTGACGTTTATACACGTCGTCGTCGGTGAACTTGCACCAAAAACAGTTGCGATTCAATACGCTGAAAAAGTGAGTATGGTATTTGCGAGACCACTCTATATATTTGGAGTTATCATGAAGCCATTAATATGGTCAATGAACGGAACTGCACGATTTTTAGTGAGACTCATTGGTATCAAAGATGTCGCGACAGAACATGCACACTCTGAAGAAGAGTTAAAAATTATTATGACACAAAGTTATAAAAGCGGGGAAATCAACTTAACAGAGCTCGCTTATATGAAAAATATATTCTCATTTGATGAAAGAGCCGCAAAAGATATTATGGTTCCGAGAACTCAAATGATCACACTGCAACAACCGATTACGCTAGAAAGTGTCTTAGAAACTGTAAACGAATATAGCTTTACACGTTATCCAGTGACAGACGAAACTGGAGATAAAGACCAAATTATCGGATTTATAAACGTAAGAGAATATTTCACAGAGTATTTATCGGGTAAAACAGATAACATCGAAGACTTTATACACGAACTGCCTGTTATTACTGAAGTATCTCACATTTCTGATGCGCTAATTAAAATGCAAAAAGAACGCGTCCACATCGCACTCGTCATCGATGAGTACGGTGGAACAGCAGGTATGATGACGATGGAAGACATTCTCGAAGAAATCGTCGGTGAAATCCGTGACGAATTCGACGAAGATGAAGAACCAGAAATCGTTAAAGTCGAACAAGAAGAGAATCTGTATCACATTAACGGAAGAATGTTACTTTCAGATTTAGAAGAAATGTTCGGTATCGAATTTGAAGACAGCGAAGACATCGACACAATCGGTGGATGGCTACAAAACATTAACCCTGACATCTCAGAAGGTGATGTTGTCGATACGAAAGAAGATAAGTGGGTCGTCTTAGAAACAGACAACCACACAATCAAGACAATCGCTTTTTATAGAAGTTTATATAACTACGAAGATGATGAAGCAGAAGATTAAGTGCTATGCGTGTTCTTTATCTTGTAGGGTAAGAAGTGAACTATCGCTCATGGCTTATTTACAAAAATGAGGTTTGGAGACTGAAATTTGTTAGATATATCTAGATATTT
>NZ_CAVG010000144.1 GCF_000438455.1 Nosocomiicoccus massiliensis | reverse complement strand
ATTTAACAAAAACTCAAGTTCCGGTCTCTTTTTTGTTAGATAAAAAAATATAACTAACAAAAACGGGGACGGCGAGCCGAAATATGTTAAATAAATCCGGATATCTAACAAAACCGCAGTTTTTTTGTTCAATAAAATTTGGTGGAAGTGTGTTTTTAATCTTTTAGGATAAAAAGCAATTAACGCTCGGCACTTATTAACAAAAATTCTCTAAAATTGTTAGATATATCAGGATAATTAACAAAAACTCAGCTGCCGACACGAAATTTGTTAAATAAAACCAAACGAAGTTCTATAATTACACTTCTGATACAACGAAAAAACTCCGCAAGGCCATCAGCCTTACGGAGTTTCTCTCTTTTAAATATTACTATTTTCTTAGTCGTCCAAAAATGAATGATACGATTAAGATTAAGATAATCGCACCGAGTAGTGTGCCTACGATACTCATGCCACCAACTGTTGGTCCAATATTTAATCCAAGTGCGTTACCAATTGATGCACCGACTAATCCTGCGATGATGTTACCAATAACACCGCCTGGAATGTCTCTACTAACGATTAAGCCAGCGATCCAACCGAGGATACCACCAACGATTAAAGTCCAAAGCCATCCTAACATAAAAATTCCTCCTGTAAGTAGTTTATATATTAAAATAAACTAAATGTGTTTTTTAAAATACCAGTATTATTATCTGATATATTATATATACCCAACCATATATGTTATAAACATTTACAGTAAAAAAACTTTTATGCTTTTTCTTTTCGATGTTTAAATATAAATGCTAAATAAAAACTAAAAGCGATGATAATACTTATCGCGCTGATTAAGTAAATGTACGAATAACCAAATAAATCTGACACGAACCCGAATATTAACGCTCCGAGTCCAACTCCTAAATCAAAGAATGAGAAGAACGTTGCGTTTGCCATACCGCGTCTGTTCGACGCTGCGCGGTTTACTGCCATCGCTTGAAGTGCTGGCTGTACAAATCCAAAACCGAGTCCGTATAATATTGCAGCGATGTATAACGTCGTCGCAGAAGTCATAGAGAACATCATAAACATAGCAACTGTAATCATGATCATCCCTGGGACGAATACAATTCCCATACCATGACGGTCAAATAATTGTCCGGCGTAAAATCGAGTAGAGAGTAGTGCGAGTGCGTAAACAACAAAGTATATTTGAATGCTGTGTGACGAGAATCCAAGTTCGATTGTGTATGCAGGTAAAAACGCTGCGATACCGCCGAACGTAAATGTCACGAACATAAGTAAAAACGAGGCCGGCAACGCCGTTTTTTCAAATACATCAAAACGGTGATACGTCGTACTCTTACTCGTCTCCGGATCTGGTTTTACATAATTAATTTGCGTTGCAAGAATGAATGCAATGAGTATTAACGTTCCGCAGAGGATAAACAACCACGTAAACGAAATGTAATCGACTAAAAATAAACCGAGTGCCGGTCCAAGTGCAAGAGCAATATTCGCACTAATAGAGAAAAACCCGAGACCTTCACCACGACGAGATGCTGGAATTAAGTCCGTCGCGATCGTCCCTGTTGCGGTCGTTAAAGATCCCCATCCAATACCCTGAACAACTCTAACAATTAATAAAACGAATAGTACTGTACTAATTGTTAACGAATATGTCGACACTAAAAATATGATTAAACCGTAGAAGAACACGTAGCGACGACCTTTTGTGTCAAGCCACGTTCCAGCGACTGGTCGAATGAGTAGTGCACTAAAAGTAAATATCCCAACGACGAGACCGATATATTTATTATCTAAACCGAGGTCTTGAACGAACAACGGTAATGTCGGTAACGTCATTTGAAACGATAGAAAAATAAAGAAGTTTGCAAATAAAATAATAATGAAATCTTTTGTCCAAATTCTATCGTGTAAATTACTATTGTCCATCGCTAGTATCCGCCTTTCTATTAAATTAAATTTCGTATAAAATAGAACGTATCACTAACATATAGAGGAAATTTTATGAATATACTAATGATTGATAACTACGATTCATTTACGTATAATCTCGTTCATTATTTAGAAATGAACGACAAAGGTGTAAATATAATCGTGAAACAACCGTATGAACTTAACAATGATACCATAAATGATGAAAGTATTATAGGAATTGTCGTTTCTCCAGGGCCATCTCATCCGAAAGACCGACCGGAAGTAATTGAATTTTTAAAATCCGCTTGGAGGAAAGTTCCGATTTTAGGAATTTGTCTCGGTCATCAAATGTTATGGCATATGACAGGTGGCACAGTGACACATTTAAAACGCCCGGTTCACGGTGAAACGTATAATCTTATGCACGACGAAAAATTTATCTTTAAAAATATCGAAAATCCAATTCAGATTACGCGATATCATTCACTCGTCTGTGAAGGCGAAAACGACGAATTTGAAGTCGTTGGCACAGCAGACGATGAAATAATGGCCATCCGCCATAAAGCTGAGGACATTTTTGGACTGCAATATCATCCAGAATCGATATTATCTGAAGAAGGTCACGCTCAAATTAATAACTTTATCGATATCGTATTGGAGAGATGCTAAATGAAAGCACATATCAATTTCACAAAAAATGGCGTCGTGGAAGACTTATATTTTGTAAACCCAGTGAAAACATACGATGAAACAACACCTTTAAAAGATGTATTAGACGTGTTAGAAACTGCGCAACAAAACGACCAATATGCACTTTTTGCAGTGACATATGAGTCGTATAAAAAAGATGAAACGGAATTTCTCGCTGCAATTTACGATGCACCGGTTTCTAGAGACGTCTTTTTATCTGAAAGAGAAAATGGTTCGTATACATTATCTCCGTATAAAATGATTGAAACACAAGAAGAAATCGAAAGTAATATCGAGAAAGTACGAGATTATATACGAGATGGGCATACGTACCAAGTGAATTATACGACGCGTATGCATGGGGAGTTTTCAGGAGATGCGCATGCGCTCTATGAAAGGCTCACTGAAGAAAATAATGGTGGCTACACAGCGTTCATTGAGCACGGTGATTTAGCAATTGTCAGCGCATCGCCAGAGTTGTTTTTTGAAATCGATAGTGACCGGACGATTCGAACGCGTCCAATGAAAGGGACAGCACCTCGCGGCGAAACGCCAGAACAAGATGAAGAAAACTATGTCTTTTTAAAGAATTCTAAAAAAGACCGTGCAGAAAACGTAATGATCGTCGACTTACTAAGAAACGATGTATCGAGAGTATCACAAAGTGGCACGGTGACTGTTCCGCATTTATTTACAATTGAAAAATATAAAACAGTGTTTCAAATGACATCGACAGTTGAAGGTCAGTTAAAAGATTTACCATTTAGCGAGGTGTTCGACTCACTCTTCCCGTGTGGATCGATTACGGGTGCGCCAAAGCAAATGACGATGGAAATTATTGAAACGCTCGAATCGACAAAGCGTGGATATTACTGCGGCGCTATTGGTCTTTTATTTAATGATCAAACGACAGTTGTGAACGTACCGATTCGTACGATTGTCATCGAAGGTAATAAATATACGTACGCAGCTGGCGGCGGTATTACGTACAATTCTGATAAGACGAATGAGTATCACGAAATACTTACAAAATCTAAATTTTTAGAGCAAGCATATGACTGAACTTATTGAAACGATGCGTCTTGAAGACGGTGTTGTGAAGCGGTTAGATTATCATAATAGACGTATCAATCAGTCGGCTGAAGTATTTCATCTGAAAAAGATAGATTTAAAAGAAGCGGTTAACAGTTATGTAAAAATGCATAACTTAAATCAAGGCTTATACCGAATTCGTGCACTATACAATAATGATTTAACATTGACGCATGATAAGTTAGAAGAAACAACAGAGATTACCGCAAATGTCATTCCAATGGACTGTATAGAAACGAAATGGTTAGAACATAAAACGACGAATCGAGACCAATATAAAACAAGTGAGTATCCGTATGCGTTATACTATGATAAAACGGAAAGAATCACAGAGTTTAACATCGGTAATCTAGTCGTTAAAACGCATGACGGTTATTTCACACCGAGTAAAAATGGTCTATTAAATGGTGTGATGAGACAATTTTTATTAGACAATGGTACTATAAGTGTACGAGATTTTACTTTAGATGAAATAACCGAACGATATAACAATAACGAGATTACGATTTATTTAATCAATAGTTTAAGAGAGTGGGTCAAAGTGAACCTACAAGTTTAGGAGTGAACTATGTTTACACTATTATTATTAGGCATATTAGTCGCCGTCATTATATTGGCGTTCTATATCAGTACATATTTATATGAAAATGACATTACACTCGTCGCACTACTCGTCGTAGTCGTCGGAATCATCGTAAGTATTATACTCATCGGTTGGATCATGGATAACACCGTAGAGTTTGTAAGTCAAAAACTAGAAATATTCTACAATCCAGACAGTTAGGAGAATGGTGATGATTTTTGAAAATGGTGAACGTGTAATGACCTATCAAGGCAGTAAAATACTGACTGATAGCGAAAAAGAATTGATGCAGCAAAAATTTGAGGCGTTAAAAACAGACGAAATATACGATATCGTATTTACGACATCTACAGTAAATATTTTGTACCATCCAACGTTAATGATGGACCGTCTAAGCATGATCGATCCATCAGAAGTTGTACATGAAGTGATTGAAGAAGTGGTAGGTGTTTTAAAATGAGTATTATTATTCAAGATAAAGGACTACTGTCTACAGTAGTTTCATCATCTGAAGCACTCGACAACTTATCGCCGCAAATCGCAAATAAACTCGTCGGTAACCCTGTCGATGAAAAGACGATCGAAATGGTCATTCGACCAGCTAAAATTGCATTTACAGAACCGACAGTTATCGCGTTTTCTGGTGCACTGTTTAACGTGACAGTTGGCGATAAAAAACTATCCGCTAACCGTATGTACATACTCGACCGTGGAGACGTATTAACATTCCACGATTCTGACCGCGGAGGACGTGTCTACCTTGCGATCGCAGGAGGAATTAAAACGAACGGTTCTAACGTATTAGAGTCCGGAGACGAAATTACGATGCGACGTGACTATACAGAACTACATGACGAAATTTTTAGCATGATGCGCAACCGTTCGACAGTATCATGGGGTATTGGATCATATTCACTTGCAGAAGTATATTTATCGGATAATTTCCATATCGTAAAACGTAAAGGTGTCGACGAATCTGTCTATAGAACGTTAGAAGACACGTATGCTGTCACGTTCGAAAAATACCGCTACGCACTTAATTTAGAAGGTGAAGCGGTCGATTACACAGATGATTCGGTCGATAACTACGGTGTATCGGGCGGTGTGTTTTTAAAAGACGGCCAGCCGTTTATCGCATTAAACGACTTTGAAGACTCTACAGAATACACACATATCGGAACGATACCGAGCTATCATATGCATAAGCTCGCTCAAAAAACCAAAGACTCGAAACTTAAATTTACTGAAATTGATGTCGAGCATGCGTACGTCAACTTATACAACTACGAAATGTGGAAGAAAAGCTTATTCAAAGCGATCGATTATAAAATCAGTAAAGAACTCGTAAAAGAAAAAATGTAATAACAATTTTTTACCCGACAATATTAATTTGTTGTCGGGTTTTATTTTTCAAAAATTAGACAAACCTAAAAATTAAACGGGCTAAATACTATTAAATGACTTTTTGTCTAAATTATGAATTTCATTTTTAGCCTTTACAAAATTATAAATTTAGTATAACCTAAACTTTATAAAAATAATTGGAGGTATTGATGATGAAAAAATCAATATATTTACTATTTGTAGCAGTAGTTACTTTATGTTTAGCTGCATGTGGTAATGGAAATTCAGATTCGGAGTCTCAGTCTGATAAGAAAGAATCAAACGAAAGAAAACCAAGCTTAGTCGTCACGACTACTTTCTTAAAAGATATGGTTTCTGTTTTAGAGGAAGGTGTGGATGGATTTGATACACATTTAATCATTCCAGCAGGCGAGGATCCACACGTATACGAACCAAAAGCGAGTGATTTAGATTCACTTAAAAATGCGGATGTCGTTCTTTATCATGGTTTAGATTTTGAAGGACGAATGGCAGATGTGTTATCGAGTGGAGTGTCAGTAACTGAAAAATTTAACGAAAGCAATTTAGAAGAAATGGAAGAGGATGAAGGAATCGTCGTCGACCCGCACTTCTGGTTTGATTTAGATCTTTATCAGCAAGCGATGGAACGTGTAAAAGAAACGCTAATTGAAAATAATCCAGATGGTAAAGAGCAGTATGAAGCGAATTTTGATGCATATGTCGAAGAGTTAAAGGAACTAGATTCATACATTAAATCTAGAATTGATGAAATTCCAGAAAAATCACGTGTCCTTGTCACACCACATGACGCGTTTAACTACTTCTCAAGAGCATACGGTATGGAAGTATTTGCACCTCAAGGTGTGTCAACAGACAGTGAAGTTTCGAATAATCAAATTCAACAAACTGCAGATAAAATTGTAGAAAACAATATTAAAGCAATCTTTATAGAAACGACTACTAATCCTGACCGTATGAAACGACTTCAAGAAGTCGTTAAAGCACAAGGTGGAGAAGTTGAACTTGTGAGTGACGGTAACGAATTATTATCTGACTCTCTTGCGCCTGTTGGAGAAAGTGGAGACACGTTTTTAACGATGTATCGTCATAACATCGACGTTATCGTAGATCATTTAAAATAGGGGTGAGTCACATGAGCGTAAATGTAATCGAAGTGAAAGATGTTACAGTCGCTTACGATAATACGCCAGCGGTTTCTGGCTTGAATTTTGCGTTGAAAAAAGGAACGTGTACAGCAATCGTTGGACCAAATGGTTCCGGAAAGTCAACAATGATTAAAGCGATTATGCAACTCGTAAAGCCAGTTTCCGGAAAAGTGACCGTCGAAAATAGTAGTAGTAAACAGGCGTTAAAAAATATCGCCTACGTACCACAAAAAGGGGAAGTCAATTGGGACTTCCCTGCTACTGTTTTTGATGTCGTTTTAATGGGGCGCTACGTCCATAAAGGTTGGATTAAACGACCGACAAAAGAAGATAAGAAAATTGCTTATGACGCATTAGATACGATGAAGATGCTTTCGTTTAAAGATCGTCAAATCTCTGAGTTATCCGGTGGACAGCGTCAACGCGTGTTCCTCGCACGTGCGATTGCGCATGATGCGGATATTTACATTATGGATGAGCCACTTCAAGGTATAGATATTACGACTGAAGAGTTAATAATTAAGACGATGAAGCAACTTCAAAAAGAAGGAAAAACGTTCCTCGTCGTTCACCATAATTTAATGACAGTTCCAGAATATTTTGACCACGTCGTCATATTAAACAAGCGAATCATCGCACAAGGTACGATCGATGACGCATGGACAGAAGAAAATGTAAATGCAGCTTATTTTGAAAAGGGTGTCGGCACATGGACGTCTTAATGAGTTATACGTTTCAAGTCGTTGCACTTGGAACTGTTATTTTATCTATCGTGAGTGCAGTCATCGGTTCTGTCAGCGTTATTAAAGGACAAAGTTTAATTGGTGATGCGATTGGACATTCGACGTTTCCAGGTGTCGTTTTAGCATTTATGCTATTCAATATTATGGAGACATATATACTCGTCGTCGGTGCAATGGTAATGGGTGCAGTGGCGTTTTTTCTCATACAACATATTACGCACGAGTCTAAAATTTCTTTAGATAGTGCTTTAGCGCTTATATTATCAGGTTTCTTTGGACTTGGTATGGCGTTAAAAAGTTATGTCCAAGGCCACTCGAACTATAGAGGGACTCAAGGTATCGATGATTTTATATTCGGGCAAGCCGCGTACATTTTAAAAAGTGATGTGTACTTAATTATCGTGACGTCTGTCATCGGACTTTTAATTTTCTTTATGTTTTATAACGAATTAAAAATTTATATGTTTGATCACATTTATGCAAAGTCAATCGGTATTAATATAAAAAAGATCAACGTATTAATACTCATTATGACTTTGGCAATTATATCTGTCGGATTAAAAGCTGTCGGAGCGATTTTAATCGTCAATATTTTAATTGCACCGACAGTCATCGGGCAACTCTGGTCGAATCGCTATGGTGTCGTCTTGACTATAGCATCTATTGTTGGCGCAGTATCAGCATTTATAGGGACATATGTATCTACAGCGTTCACTGGTATCCCTACAGGTCCTGCAATTATATTAGCACTCAGTTTCTTCGTCATCGTTTCGATGCTCTTTTCACCGAAAGGGTTTATTAGTCGAATGATTCGTAATAAACGGTTAGGAGGGGCGCTATGATAGAAGTATTACTCGTACTTATAATGACTGGGTTATCGACGAGTCTTCTTGGAGTTTTTCTCGTACTTAGAAAAAATGGTATGGCAACAGATGCGATAAGTCATACAATTTTACTCGGTATCGTCGTCGTGTTTTTCTTAACTGGTGACTTACGTTCGCCGCTACTTATTGTCGGAGCCACTTTCGTTGGAATTTTAACAGTGTATTTAATTGAGGTCGTTACGGCATCGAAAATGATGCGTCAAGATGCAGCGATTGGATTAGTATTTACTGCACTTTTTGCAGTAGCTGTCATACTCGTTTCACGTTACGCAAGAAACGTTCACTTAGATATTGATGCAGTATTACTCGGACAAGTGTTATATGCACCTTTACACCGAATCGATCTATTCGGGATGAGCTTACCGTACGCATTCGTACAGTTGTCGATTATCTTTATGATTAACGTTTTCTTTGTCGTAATATTCTATAAAGAGTTAAAAATATCGAGTTTTGACCCAGTGTATGCAACGCTTGCAGGATTTAGCGCGATGATTGTCTATTATGTTTTAATGACTCTCGTTTCAGTCACTGCTGTTGCTGCTTTTGACGCAGTCGGCTCGATTCTCGTCATTAGTTTTTTTATCGCACCTGCAGCAACGAGTTATTTAATCGTCAACAGAAGCTTATTTAAAATGATCGTATTGTCTCTCGTGATATCAGTAATTAACAGTGTCATTGGTTGTTACATCGGGTTCTATTTAGACATCTCAATTTCAGGCGCAGTCGCTTCAATTTCGACGGCAACGTTCTTTATCGTATACATTGGTACGCGTATATTAAAAGCGTACAATCATAAAATTATATGAAGAAAGAAACTCGAGCGTATAACTCATAGAAAAGTTCAGTTCACTTTAATATTTGAATCATTTAATGTATAATAAGTTAGCTTAAAAGTTGGACGATTGGGTGAGTTGTATGGAATCTGTGTTAAAAAAGTCATTTGGTTTAGAGACGTTTCGACCAAAGCAAAAAGAAATTATACAGTCAGTTTTAAACGGTCAAAATACGTTAGGAGTATTACCGACAGGATCGGGGAAATCGTTATGTTACCAAGTTCCTGCATTAATGTTTGACGGTACGACGATTGTCATTTCACCGTTAATTTCGCTTATGCAAGACCAAGTGACAGCGCTTGTCGATAAAGGAATTAAAGCAGCGTATATCAACTCAAACATGACAAAAAAAGATCAAGCGCTAATCGAGCGACGATTATTAAATGGGGATATTGAGTTATTATATGTCGCGCCGGAGCGCTTTAAAAATGAAGAGTTTTTAGAAATTATCTCGAGAATTAATGTCCAGCTTGTTGCATTCGATGAAGCCCACTGTATTTCAAAATGGGGACACGATTTTAGACCAAGTTATCAAGACGTTATTTCGATCATCAATGAATATATTGGAGACGCCGTAAAAGTCGCGTTAACTGCGACTGCAACTGAAGACGTTGAGAAAAACATTATAGAGCTTTTAGAAATCGATGAGACGAATGTCTATAAAACATCAGTAAAACGCGACAATTTAGAGTTAATTGTCAATGACACGTTCCAACGCGAGCGTTTTATCGTTGACTATTTAAACGAACATAGAGGCAAAAGTGGCATAATATACGCGGCGACGCGTAAAGAAACTGAAAAGATCAGTGGCTTTTTATCAGATAATAATATTGATAACAGAATTTACCACGCTGGACTTACGAAGTCTGAGCGTGAAAAAAATCAAAATGCGTTTATAAAAGATGATGTCAAGGTCATCGTTGCAACGAACGCCTTTGGTATGGGAATCGATAAAGAGAATATCCGGTTCATTATCCACTACAATTTACCCGGAGACCTAGAAAGTTACTACCAAGAAATTGGGCGTGCGGGTCGTGACGGTAAAATGAGCCAATGTATTCTTTTATCGAACCCGAGAGACATTGCGCTCCAGCAGTTTTTCATCGACCGATCACAAGCGAGTGACGATGTAAAAGAAAGTATGCGTGAAAAACTAGACCGAATGATTCAATACAATGAAACGTCAAAATGCTTGTCGTCGTTTATCGTAAAATATTTTGATAAAAATGAATACGTGACAGAGTGCGGAGAATGTTCAAACTGTAAAAGTGACGCGCGTACAGTTGATATGACTGAGGAAGCGAAACTTATTATGACACTCGTTAAAATAGTGTCGCTGTCGCCTGAAAAAGTCATTCAAATTCTGCGCGGTGAAGTGAACGATAACATTATTGATTCCGGCTTGACCGAAGTCAGTCAGTTCGGGCAGTTATCGAGCTACTTAACGAGTGAAATTCACCATATTATCGAAGAATTAGTATTTAGAGGATATTTACATTTAGAAAATGATACGTTATACGTCGTGAGCAAAAGTGAAGCGGTACTGAACGATTTAGAAACGATTTACACTGTGCCATATCGCACTCAGTTTAAAGAAAAAGTAAACGTATCGACGGAATCTAGCTTTAACGAGGCTCTTTATCAGCAACTAAAAGATAAGCGTGAAGAACTCGCCTTGGCGCGAAATATAGATGCCGCACAGATTTTTACAGATGCGTCGTTAAAGGAAATCGCAAAAAAGATGCCAGAAACAAAAGGCGACATGATTAAACTGCTCGGCATCGGAAACTATAAACTCAAACATTACAGCCCACACTTTTTAAAAGTGGTCGAAGAGTATAGTAAGAAATAGGTGAGGAGTCTTTTCATCTTTAGAGGATGAAAAGACTTTTTTATTGTGTGAGGGGTGTGGCTGTTGTTGGTTGGTCGGTTATTAACAAAAATTTTCTGAATGTGTGAGATATATCGAGATAATTAACAAAAACTCCGGTTCCGGCCTCGTTTTTGTTAGATAAAAAAATATAATTAACAAAAACAGGTCGTGAACACCGAAATATGTTAAATAAATCAGGATATCTAACAAAAACCCGAAATTTTTGTTAAATATAATTTCGTGAAGTAGCATTAAAGCTATTTTAGGGTAAAAAGCTACTATCGAAGCTGCCAAGACAAAATCGCAACCAGGTTTTTCTTCTTTTATTAACAAAAAATGTCTGAATGTGTGAGATATATCGAGATAATTAACAAAAACTCCGGTTCCGGCCTCATTTTTGTTAGATAAAAAAATATAATTAACAAAAACCCGGCGCCAACACCGAAATATGTTAAATAAGTCCGGATATCTAACAAAAACGCAAAATTTTTGTTAAATATAATTTGGTTAAACGATGTTTTTATTCTTTTAGGATAAAAAGTTACCTCCCTGCCACCGCTTATTTACAAAAAATATCTGAAATCATGAGATATATCGAGATAATTAACAAAAACCCCGAACAACTCCACCAAAAAAGCGAGGCCCAGTATCAACATGGTCTCGCTCTACATCAACAGATATATTACGTTCGTTTTTGCGGTAAGTTCTTCATGTACATATAGAAACTTGCTGCGAAGATGATAATGTACCCGATAATCGATAGCATATCTGGGTATTCTCCAAAGAATATGATGCTAAACATCGCAGTAAATATAATCGTCGTGTAGAAGAATATCGAAATCTCTTTTGCTGGTGCGTAACTGTATGCAATCGTTAGGCCGAATTGTCCTACTGATGCCGCGACTCCTGCAAGCAATAGGAACATAAGTTGTCCCCCGGTCATTGGTTCATAGTTATAGATGAAAAACGGCAGTAACGCTACTGTTGAAAATCCTGAGAAATAAAATACGACGGTATAAAATTTCTCACGATCTCCGAGGACTCTTAACACAGTGTACGCTCCTGCAGCTGCGAGAGCACCAAGCACTCCGACTAACGCGTCGAACGATGCACTTTCAAACGACGGTTTAATAATAAAAATCGCACCGATGAATGCGATGATGATCGATGTCATTTGGAATCGTCTAATATATTCCTTTAAAAACATTGCGGATAAAATAATCGTAAAGAACGGACTGAGCTTGTTTAAAATATCTGCGTCACTTAAGACGAGTTTATCGAGTGTGTAAAAGTTAAGGATAACTCCGATTAACCCGAGCGTTGAACGCAGTAATAGCAATCCTTGGTTTTCTTTTTTACCAAACAGTGGTTCTTTATAGCGAATGACGAGTACGAGCGCAATCAACATCGCGACGAAGTTTCTAAAAAACGCTTTTTGTACTGTTGGTAAGTCGCCAGAATATTTTACAAAGAGCGACATTAAACTAAAACCAAGAGATGAAATAATTAAAGCGATAATCCCTTTCGTTATATTGTTCAACTGTATACCTTCTTTATTATTAAAATTACTATCATAGTGTAACACATAGAGTGGTATATATCTTTGTCAAAATTTATACATAATTAAGCGATAAAGAACAAAAAATGTATGATATTCTAAATTTATATCATACATATAAGGGGCAACATATCAATGAAAAAACTATTAGGTGCAGCAGTATTATCAAGCGTTTTAGTACTTGGAGCATGTGGAAATGACGAAAACAAAGACGACATGGAAGGGCACGAGCATCACGATGAAGTTGCTGGTTTAGATGTTGAGTTAACGACACCTGAAAAAGCAACAGCTGGTGAAGAAGTTGAATTCGTTGCACACGTCACTTCAAACGATGAAGATGTAAACGATGCAGATAAAGTATTATTTGAAGTATTAAAAGACGATGAAAGCCTCGATAAAATCGAAGGTGAATTTACTGAGAATGGACTTTACAAACTGAACTATACGTTTGAAGAAGCTGGAACATACGAAGTTATTTCACACGTTGACGCGAACGGCTTACACACAATGCCTAAAAATGAAGTTGTCGTAGAGTAATTACATTTCTAGACGAAAAAAATAGAATGGCGTAAAATAAGTATCTAAGAATGGTGAACATTCTAATGGAGGTACTTAGATGAAAAAGACGTACATTATTACAGATGCTTTAACAGCAATTGGGCAACGTTTGGCACATGAACTCGCAAAACGTGGGCACAATTTAATATTATCTGGAAATGACTACAATGAACTCGAAGCGCTACACAATGAATTAAAATCATATAGTGATGCGCATCACGAAGTATTTTTACTCGAACAAGCAAAAGAAATCGACTGGTTAAATATGGTCGATAAAATAGATTCAACATACGACGGTTTAAATGGTGTGATTTTTATACACTCCATTGAGACTGAAGATAACGACGTATACAACGTTTCATACGATGAATTTACTGAAGTTATGAACGAACACGTATGGGGAACGTACCTTGGAGTACGTACGTTACGCAATCAACTGATCGAAACGAAAGAGACGAAGATTATCAATCTAGTAGAACCTGTACGTGAAGAAACATTCGAACACAATTTATATTACGCAGTTACCGGTGCGATCGAAGGGCTCACGCATGCGATACAAAGCGAGCTTCGTAAAGAAGATCTTAACGTTTATACGCTAAGCTATCGTCCGACTGAACGAGATGCTTCGTTCAATCCAAACGACGACAATGCACTTGGGACTATTTTTAAAATTCTAGATGATGAGATTTCAAATGATAATAACGAAACGATCATCATTCATTAAAAAACCACTCATTTTTGAGTGGTTTTTATCTATTATGCTTGTAAATAGAGAATCGTGTAGTATAATGATAAATAGAAATTCAATGAGAATGATTATCAATTAGGCGGATTCACATGATGAAGAAATTATTTAGGCTTGACATACTAATTATTGTGCTCATATTAGTATCGATACTTTCTCTTTTTGTTGGAGTCAGTAGTTTGCCTTTATCAGATATATTTAATTTAAATGAGCAACAAAAGACAGTTTTATTACATAGTAGAATACCGCGTACTGTATCAATTATCATTGCAGGTGCTGCTCTTGCGACATCTGGTTTAATTATGCAACAGCTTACGCGTAACAAGTTCGTATCACCGACGACAGCAGGGACGATGGAATGGGCGCAACTCGGTATTTTAATCGGAATGATATTTTTCCCGGCAGCGAGTATGTTAATGAAATTATCATTTGCAACTGCGCTATCACTTATCGGGACGTTAATCTTCATGCAGATTATTACACGTATTAAATTTAAAGATATCATTTTCGTTCCACTGATCGGTATTATGCTCGGTGGGGTTGTTTCGAGTATCGGGACGTTTTTAGCACTTAGAACGAATAATTTACAATCCATCGGAGCGTGGATGCACGGGAGTTTCTCTACGCTAGTCACTGGGCGATACGAGATTTTATATATTAGTATTCCGTTATTGCTATTAGCAATTTTTTATGCACATCAGTTTACAGTTGCTGGTATGGGAGAAGATTTCTCTAAAAACTTAGGTCTGAATTATAAGCGTGTCGTAAATATTGGACTATTTATTACCGCTGCGATTACAGCAATTGTCGTTGTAACAGTTGGTATGCTTCCATTTTTAGGGTTAATCGTTCCGAACATCGTCTCTATTTTTAGAGGGGATCATTTACGCAGTACGATTTTCTTAACCGCAACACTCGGTGGGATATTCGTTATGGTTTGTGACATCATCGGCCGTGTGATTATTTACCCATATGAAGTGTCTGTTGGACTCGTCATCGCTGTATTTGGTAGTGCAATCTTCCTATTTATGATTTATAGGAGGGTAAAGCATGCATAGTAATAAGAAAAATATAACGCTACTGATAGTTTTATCAGTCGTAGCACTCGGACTTATAGCCTTTTATATGTTGTACGGTATAAATTTTAAGATTTTACATTATCAACTACCGTCAAGAATGCTCCGTACGTTTGCAATTATTATCGTTGCAACTGCAATCGCAGTATCAACGGTAGTATTCCAGACGATTGTTAAAAATAGAATCATTACTCCGTCGATTATGGGGTTAGATTCGGTCTATGTATTTATACAAACAGCGATCGTATTTATTGCAGGAGTCAGTTCGCCATTACTATTTAATGACGCGTACAATTATTTCTTAAGTTTAATAATACTCGTCATATTTACAGTTTTTGTATTTAAATTCTTATTTAAATTGACGAAAAACAATGTCTTCATACTATTACTTATCGGTATTATACTTGGAACGTTTTTTGGAAATTTAGCAACATTTATGCAAGTGCTAATCTCTCCAGAAGACTTCCAAATATTACAAGGACAGTTATTCGGGTCATTTACGAAGATAAATGAAACGTTACTCTATATCACGCTCGGTATCGTCATCGTGTTACTTATCATCGTGCTACTCGATTTTTCATCGCTCGATGTGATGGCGCTCGGTAGAGATCACGCGATCAACCTCGGAGTGAACTACGACTTAAAAGTTTCGAAACTACTCATTATCGTTGCGATATTCGTATCCGCATCGACTGCACTTGTTGGACCGATTATGTTTTTAGGGCTACTCGTCGTAAACTTAGCCCATGAAGTGTTTAAAACGTATAAACATTTATATCTTATTATAGGAACCACATTAATCAGCATTATCGCTTTATTAATTGGTCAGATGGTTGTACAGTTCGTATTTAAGAATAACATCGAACTAAGTGTTATCATTAACTTAGTAGGTGGAGTGTACTTCATCTATCTCATGCTAAGGAGGAGTAAGGCTTGATACAAATTAAAGGTCTTTCTAAAGCGTATGGTAACAAAAAAGTTGTCGATAACGTGTCACTCGATATAGAAAAAGGGAAACTTCTGTCTTTAATCGGACCGAATGGTGCCGGTAAAAGTACAGTGATCTCGATGGTCACTCGTTTAATGGATAAAAACAGTGGTGAAGTATTGTTAGAAGGTGAGAATTTATTTACAAAACCGGACAACGAGCTCGCTAAAAAGATATCGATTTTAAAACAGAGTAACCATTTAAATTTAAACATTACAGTGCGAGAGCTTATCGCATTTGGTCGATACCCGTATTGTAAAGGGCGTTTAAAACAAGAAGATAACGAAAAAATCGACGAAGCAATTAAATATATGGGACTTCAAGATTTACAACATCGTATGATTGATGAGTTATCTGGTGGGCAGCGTCAACGCGCGTTTATCGCTATGACAATTGCTCAAGATACTGAATATATATTTTTAGATGAACCACTCAACAACTTAGATATGAAACACTCAGTTCAAATTATGCAAATCTTACGTCGATTATGTCGCGATAAAAATAAGACGATTATTATCGTCATTCACGATATTAATTTTGCATCGTGTTACTCAGATAATATCGCAGCATTAAAAGATGGTAAATTAAAAATATCTGGCACTAAAGATGAAGTCATCCAAGAAGATATTTTGAGAGATATATACGACATGGACTTACAAATACAAAACGTTTGTGGTCACCGAATTTGTATTTACTTTGATGGTGAAGCGGTTGAATCACGTCAAGTATTTGGAGCGGTCTAGTCGCTTACACTTTTTAGGAGGTGATGGGTGCGCTACAGCTTGAAATTTAGTGGGGGCTAAATTTAGAAGGGGAAGTTTAAATGAACATTAAGAAATTATCTGCATTACTTTTATTATTTATAGGAGTTATCGTACTTGCTGCATGTAGTAACGGTGGCGGTACAGATCAGTCAGAGACAAAAGAAGAACCAGCTAAAGATGACGAAAATACAGTAGAAACTGTACAATACAAAAACAATTTTGAAATGAGTCTTACAACAGAACGTGATAGCGATACTGAAGCTGTTGACGAAACAATTGACGTGATTAAAAATTCTAACAAAGTAGTTTTATTAGACTTAGGGGTTGCATCAACGTTTGAAGCACTAGGTTTACAAGATAACATTATCGCGTTACCTAAAGGTGAAAACGACTCTATTCTTGGACCTGAGCTAGAAACTTATAAAGATGAGAAGTATGTAAACCTCGGCGGATTAAAAGATCCAGACTTCGAGAAAATTGCAGAGTTAGATCCTGAAATCATCATGATTGGTGGACGTCAAGCAAACAAACCATCAATCGAAGAATTTAAAAAAGCAGCACCTAACGCATCAATTATTTATGTAAGTGCTCAATCTGACAACTACTTTGAAGATATCAAAGAAATGACGACATTTATCGGAGAGTTATACGATAAACAATCAGACGCGGAAGCGTTAAACAAAGATTTAGATGAAAAAATCGAAGAAACTAAAAACTTAGTTTCTGAAAAAGATAAAACAATGATGTTCATCCAAACAAATGGTGGCGACCTATCACTACACGGCCCAGGCGGACGTTATGATTTCTTATATAATCCAATCGGATTCAAATCTTCTGAAGATGACTCAGAAGACAAAACAGCGTCACATGGTAACCAAATTTCATTTGAGTACATCTCTAAAGCAAACCCAAGTATGATTTTAGTGATGGACCGTGGTGCAGCGATTAGTAACGGTGAGGATGCTACAAAAGTAGACGTACTTAAAACTGACGTTACTAACAACGTAGATGCTGTAAAAGATGATAACATCTTTGAATTAAATTCAGTAAGATGGTACTTAAACTCTGGTGGTTACAAGTCAGCAATTGCCCAACTAGAAGAATTACAAGAATTTTTAAATGAAGTAAAATAATTAAAAACGATCCAAGATTTAATCTTGGATCGTTTTTTCTTTATGCTCTCCGATAATTCTAACTTCGCGCTGTAACAACACGTCATACTTCTCTTTAACGACTTCTTGTACGTGGTGAATTAACTCTTCGTAGTCACTACCTGTACCGTTGTCAATGTTTACCATAAACCCGGCATGCTTTTTAGAAACTTCAACGCCGCCGATTCGATGCCCTTGTAGACCACTATCTTGAATCAGTTTTCCTGCGAAGTGCCCTGGGGGTCTTTGGAATACCGAACCACATGACGGTAAATCGAGCGGTTGTTTTGACTCACGTAAAAACGTCAGCTCATCCATTTTCGCATTTATTTCAGATAAATTGCCTTCTTCTAATTTAAATGTCGCCTCGACGACTAAATATCCATTTTCTTGAACGATACTTTGTCTATAACCGAGATGTAATTCCTCATTTGTTAAAGTTAATAATTCACCGTCTGGCGTAATTACTGAAGCTTCAACGAGGCAGTCTTTTAATTCGCCACCGTACGCTCCAGCGTTCATATAAACTGCACCACCGACACTTCCTGGAATGCCACACGCAAATTCTAATCCAGTAAGTGAATGATCACGCGCAAAACGTGATACGTCAATAATACGACTACCACTACCTGACGTAATATAATCACCATCACGTTTAATTTCTTTTAACTCTAACGTGTTTAATACAATGCCTCTAATGCCACCGTCTCTAATAATTAAATTCGAACCATTTCCAAGATACGTAATCGGTATTGAATACTCTTTTGCAAAACGGATAGTTTCCATTGCATCGTGAATATTATATACTGATATATAGTAATCTGCATTACCACCAGTATGTGAGTACGTATAGCGTTGTAATGGTTCATCTGTTTTAACTACAGAATTTGTTAGACGCTCGCGTAAGGATTTTTCAATGTTCATAACAAAAGTCCTTTCTCATACGAATCAATTACTATTATAAACGGGAATACAAAAAAAGACTAGAATAACCATGCAAGAGGAAGGGTGAGATTCTAGCATGTTTCGATACTTAAGGTTAACTATATTACTCGGCACAGTCTTCATTATATCTGCGTGCCAGTCATCGCTAGAAAGTGACATCCAACAATATGAAGAAAATATGGAAGATATTTACGAACTCGACCGACAGTTTCTTGAGGCACTCGACGAACTTGACTTAAAGCAACTAGAGACAGTCTATGCAACAGAGGCAGATGTTTCAAAAGATGACATCTCTGAAATTAAAAAAATAGTCGATGAATCTCTCATTCCATTGTCGACTAAAATGAATGAAAAAATAGAAGCGGTAGAAGTTTCAAATGAAGAGTTAAAAGAAGTGCATAAAGCTTATGTAGAGAGCTTAGAGTTAAAAGAAACGTTCGCGAAAGAGCTCGGACGTGGAATCGATTTATATTTATCGTATAAAGAGTCGACAAATCAACTCATTAAAGACGGTGAAGCCGTCAGTGCGGCAAAAAAAGAACGTCAGTCTATTATCCAGGGCAACCATTCTAAAGAAGCTGCAGCAGAAATCGACCAAGTGATCGACATCGTCAATGAGCGTAGTGGTGAGCTTGAAGAAAATGTCGGTTTATTACAAAGCGATAACGATGTAGCAGAGAAACAGCGCATTGTGGATGAAGTACTTATGCCAATTTTAGATACACAAATCGACAAATTAAATCAATTACCACTTGAAACTGACGAAGCAAAATCTGTACGAAGTATCAGTTTAGAAATGTTTTATACATTTAAATCGTATTACAAAGAGCGTATTAACATCATCCAAGTATACGAAGAAGAACAAAATCTTCAAATTCAAAACATTGTTCCAAAAACAGAATCGTTTAATAAACTTGATATGACGTACTCTGAAAAACTAAATCAACTAAAAGAATCTACGAAATAAAATAACTGCACATCATTGATGTGCAGTTTTCTATTTCACTATTTCTTTGTCGGATCCTCCATTTTACCATCTCGAATTCTAGATATGATAATGTTTCTAGAAATGACTGTGACCATCCAAAATGCGAATACGATTACAAAAATCCAAGATACGAGTGCGTTATTTTGGAAATCCAATACGTATAAAAACACAACGATTAAAAGTGTCGCGTTAATCGTGTCTAAAATTGTCCAACGTTTTAACTCTCTTTGCATGTTTTTCACCCTTTCAAATCGTACTAAATTGATTTTAATTTGATTTTAATATAAAACCGTGATAAATTAATTAAAGCTATTAAGGAGTTGTTCAAGATGTTAACAAAGATAACATCAATCGAGTCGTTTGACCGATTGCTCGAAGAAAAGCCATATTTTTACTTTATGAAACATAGTAACACATGTCCAATCTCTGCGACAGCGTTTGAGGAGTTTCAAAAGTTTCACTATGAACGTGATATCGATGGCTATTATTTAATCGTTCGAGATCACAGAGAACTTTCAAACTACATTGCTGAAAAATTTAACATTAAACACGAATCACCACAAGCATTTTACTTCGAAAATGGTGAAGTGAAGTGGCACGATTCACATAGTAAAATAACAGTTCAAGCACTTGCACGTGTTGAAGATTAAAACAGGAAACTGAAACGTTTCCTGTTTTTTTATCCAACTGGAGCAAACATAATTCTATTCTGACCTTGTTTTTTCGCAGCAAAGAGCATGTTGTCTGCTTGACGAATGAGGTCTTTTTTAAGCATCATCTGAGTCGACTTATAACCGATACCAATAGATACAGTCATGTTCACGACGTGTGTATCATCAATGTGGAACTTTGTATGTTCAACAGTGTAACGTATCGCCTCTCCGAGTCGGACTGTCTGGTCAAACGATAAATTCGGAATGACCATCGAGAACTCTTCTCCTGTACTTCTAAACATCTCCCCACCTGTCGGCAGGTGGTTTTTTAATAGTCGAGCGATTTGTTTAATAAGTTCGTCCCCAGAATCATATCCGTTGATATCGTTAAAAAACTTAAAGTTATCGATGTCGATTAATAATATGCTGACGTTCTCCTCTTCTTTAAATATTTTGTCGATGAAACGGTCAAACATTTTAACGTTACCAAGTTTTGTGAGACGGTCGTAATATTTATATTTTTCTCTATCGATAAAGAAGTTAAATGTTCGATTAATGTCTTCGTATACTAACAATATAAAGATGGTTGCACATAAAGACGATAAGAAAAATGCGACTAATGTCTTATCGCTAATCGGTGTGACGAAAATGTACAACGTAATTAAGTACACGACTGTGAATAGTCCACTCGACAATATGATAACACTCGTCTTTGGTGTTTTAATGAACGGTACGATCAGTTGATAAAGAACCATGAGCCCTAAAAATATCATAAACTGAATGAGATCGTATTGAAATAAGAAATGATAAAACAAAAATACGATTGCAATCGATAATATTTTATATGGTATTTTATTGTGTAAAAACAATAGAATCATCGGTATATAATATAACGATAACGTGACGTCCCCGATATGTAGGGGGACCATAAGTGATAATACGGCTAGGGCAGTCATCATTAAACTTTGGAATAGGAGTGGATTTTTAACGCCTTTCCGGAAATGATACTGCAATCTATAAAAAACATAGATTCCACTAATAATGAGCGCGATATTTAATATAAAGTTTATAATCATTTGCATACCGCCTTTTTAAGCAAATTCATATCATATTATACAGTGTTTTAAATTTAATTGAAATTAAGTGGTAGGAGTATTTAATGGCGAATTATGATATAGTTAATAAGAATAATTAGCAGGTGAGGATATGTATACATTATTTCTATTAATATTATCTGCAATCATATCATTCATCGTTGCACCGATATTTATAAAATTAAGTTATAAGTTTGGATTTGTCGATTATCCGAACCATAGAAAACAACATGCGAAACCGATGCCGTTTTCCGGCGGGATATCGATTTTTGTATCGTTTGTAATTACATTAATTATCGCTCGACCGATTGAACCGGAATATATACCGATTATTATCGGTGGAGGGTTAATCGTATTAATTGGTATTATCGACGATAAATATGATCTGAAACCGAGTATCAAATTCATTGGACAACTCGTTGTAATTACGATACCCGTGATGTTTGGAGTTGTCATTGATACGATTACGCCGTTTGGGATAACGGTAGATTTTGGTATATTTGCGATTCCATTTACGTATTTATGGATCGCAGTGATCATTAACGCAGTTAACTTAATTGATGGATTAGACGGGTTAGCATCTGGTGTAACAGTCATTGCTTTAGCAAGTATTGCAGTAATTGCGATTTTACAAAATAATATATTTGTCATGATGATAAGCGTGATACTTATCGGGTCAACGCTCGGGGTATTATATTATAACTTCTATCCAGCGAAACTCTTTTTAGGAGATAACGGATCGATGTTTTTAGGGTATGTACTCGGAGTATTATCGATATTAGGATTTAAAAACGTGACGTTTTTCTCGATTTTATTCCCAATTATCATTCTTGGCGTACCGTTTATCGATATAACGTTTGCAGCTGTTAGACGGTATAGAGAAGGGGTCTCACTGACGCGCGCCGATAGAGGGCATTTGCACCATAAGTTACAATACTTAGGGTTTACGCACCGTCAAAGTGTGATTTTACTTTACTTTATGGCAACGCTATTTGCGTTTGCATCAGTAATTTTATATTTATCTACAGTGACAGGTGCAGTACTCATTTGTTTACTGCTTATCTTATCAGTAGTCATTATAGTAGAAGCGACGGATTTGATCGGATCAAACCGCCGCCCAATTTTAAGATTTGTTAAACAAATGTTTATATATATGAATCGCTAGACGAGTGTACGTTCTGCCATTTCTACTTCTGAAGTAGTCATCGTAAACGTATCACTCGTTATTTTTTGTAGTTCGTTTTTGACATCGTCTACATTTTCTTGAGAAACGAGCAGTTGATACGTCACTTTGTCTGTATATTGTTGATCTCTAATTTCGATTTTCTCTTGTTCTAAATAGTGTTCGAAACGATTGGTGAACGTATAATCTAATACGATCATGGTCGGCACCATTGGAACGAGATATACTTTACCACTTGTCTTTACTGCTTCGGCAGCACCGCTTGAATATGCGCGGATTAGTCCGCCAGCTCCGAGCTTAATGCCACCGAAGTAACGCGTCACGACGATCGTTGTATTGTATAACTCTTCACGTTTTAATACTTCTAAAATTGGAATACCTGCTGTACCTTGAGGTTCTCCATCATCATCGGCACGCTGAATGAGTGCATTCTCTCCGATAATATAGGCACTACAATTATGTGTGGCGTCTTTATGTTTTTGCTTAATTTCATTTATAAATTGTTTTGCTTCATCTTCAGTTTCAGTACGTGCGATATACGATATAAACGTTGAACGTTTAATGTCGATTTCAGTAGACGTATTTAATTTGTTCATGTAAATTTGTTCCATCGTGTACACCTCTTTAAAACAGTTTAACATACAGCCGTTTTAGTGTAATATAGAAACGAGTGCTAAAATGTGAGGGATATATATGAAAATAGCAATTGTAGTAGATTCAACTGCCTACTTATCAGACGAAATTAAAGAAAAAAACAACATTTATACAATACCTTTAAACACGATTTTTGGTGACGACACATACCGAGAAGATATCGACATTACCCCTGAAGAATTTTATGACAAAATGCGCGAACAAGAAGAATTACCGATGACGTCTCAGCCGTCTATTGGAGATTACATTATTCTATTAGAAGAGCTATACAAAAAAGGCTATACAGACGTGATTAGTTTCCACTTATCGAGTTCAATTAGTGGAACATTACAAAACGCGGTTGCAGCTGGTCAAAGTGTAGAAGGAATTACACTACATGCAGTCGATTCAAAAATTGCGTGTACGCCACTCGGTTTACTTGCAGTTTATGCCGCTCAACATAAAGACGATACGCCACTCGATGAGTTGTTAGAAACTCTCAACCGTTTTACAGACAAAGACTATTTAGACGCATACTTTGTCGTCGATGACTTAACGAATTTAAAAAAGGGTGGTAGACTTTCAAACGCACAAGCGTTCGTCGGTCAATTGCTAAAAATCAAACCGATTTTACAATTTGAAGAAGGTAAAATCGTTGCGATTCAAAAAATCCGTACGAAGAAAAAAGCGTTAAGTAAAGTTGAAGACCTCGTTCAAGAAGCCATCGAAAAACAAACAGGCGACAATATCGTGATAACGGTCATTCACGCTAATATTGAAGATGAAGCAAAAGAATTCCAAGCAAAACTTGCAAGTAAATTTAAAGACACAACAGTTCTCATGAGTCACTTTGGACCAGTTATCGGTACACATTTAGGTGAACATGCGATTGGCGTCGCGATTACATCGTTTGATGTCGATGTCACAGGATTTTAATCAATCATAAATATTATATATAAACACGCAGCGTATTTCGTTGCGTGTTTTTTTATTGGAGTGTATATGAAATTTACAAGAACGAAATCAAACACAACGATTTACTCTAAAGTCGGAGTTAAAAAAGAAAATGGCGCATACAAATGTATAAGATGTGGCAATCAAAATCAGAATTTATTTTATTCATATTCAGATCACTTCGGAGACGTCACGTATTGTATGCAGTGCGTAACACTTGGTAGAAGCGATAGCCGTAAACCGTTACGTGTTATCTCACCGAGACGCTACCGTAAGTTTATGCCGTATGTTTTAAATTTTGAGTTAAACGACGAACAGTTAAAAGCACAAACCCGCATTGTCGATGCGATTCAACATAACTATGATTTAATGATCTACGCAGTCACCGGAGCTGGGAAAACCGAAATTACATTTCGCGGTATACAATATGCGAGAAGTTTAGGGATGAACGTATTATTCGTCTCGCCGAGAATAGACGTCATACGAGAAATATATTTACGTTTAACAGATGCGTTTAAAGACGCACGGATCGACTTATTATACGGAGAAGAAAAAATTGAAGCGGATTTTG
This sequence comes from Nosocomiicoccus massiliensis, assembly GCF_000438455.1. Classification (GTDB taxonomy): domain Bacteria; phylum Bacillota; class Bacilli; order Staphylococcales; family Salinicoccaceae; genus Nosocomiicoccus; species Nosocomiicoccus massiliensis. The sequence goes on along the minus strand of NZ_CAVG010000144.1, from coordinate 8,300 downwards.
TCTTTACAGTGTCGACAGTCCATCAATTATTTAATTTTAGAAATCATTATGATGTCATTATTATCGACGAAGTCGATGCATTTCCACTCGTAGGAGATGAGGTACTCGAGTCACAAATCCAGCAAGCAAAATCAACAAACGGTGTCATCATTTACTTAACCGCGACGCCGAGTAAATCTTTAATTAAAGAGGTTAAAAAAGAACATGTCGTCTCGATTACACGTAGGTATCACGGAGAACCTCTCGTCATGCCAAAAGTATTTTTTACAAATGTAAAACATCATTTAAAGAAAAATAAATTGCCCCATAGTTTATGGCGTTTATTAAGAGCATCGATGTCACAAGAAAGAAAGGTGTTCATCTTCGTGCCGAACATTGACTTATTAGAACCAATTAAAAATGTCATTATGAAAGAGTTTAAAACAGTTGAAACGATTTTTAGTGGTGACCCTAAGCGTAAAGAAAAGATGGACGAGATGAGAGAGGGTCACATCGACATTATGATTACGACAACAATTCTAGAGCGCGGCGTCACATTTAAATGTTTAGACGTCTTCGTCATTCACGGTGAATATTTTGATGACACGTCACTCATACAAATCGCGGGACGCGCTGGACGTAAACTTGAAGATACGAAAGGAAACGTTTATATATTTGCAAAGTACAATACGCTCGGAATCATAAAAGCATTGGAAAAAACGTACCGATTTAATAAAGGAGATGTGAAATTATGAACTGCGTGTATTGTCATAGTGAGATAGAAAGGGACTATAATCTAATTAATATGTTTATACAACCGTCTTGTTTATGTGACGGTTGTTTATCCGAATTAATGGAATTAAAAATCGATGAATCGTTTCAGTTTTATAATATGAATGTCACTTCGATATATGAATATGATCGTATAGTAAAGAGGATGATACGGCGATATAAGTTTTTAGGAGATGTCGCGTTAGAAAAGGCATTTTCGATGTTTGTAAAAGAAAAAATCCGGCTATATGATAAAGTAATACCGGTCCCAATTTCAAAGTTGCGTTTAAAAGAACGTGGGTTTAATCAAGTGACGCGTATATTAGATGATGCGGGCGTTAAATACGACGATATTTTGACGTCACATCGAACGATGCGTCAGTCACAACTTTCTAAATATGAAAGAGAGACAGAGTTAAATCCATTTTCAATGCGAGAGAATATTGATTTAAAAAATCAGTCGATTATAATCGTCGACGACATATTTACGACAGGTGGAACTGTGCGCCAAGTAAGTGAAATATTAAAGGCGCATAATCCAAAGCGTATCGATGTGTTAACGTTTTCTATATCTAGAAAACTTTGATATAATTAAGGTACAAGATAACATTAGGAGGTATCATCATGATTAGAGTCGAAATTAGAGGAGAAAACATCGAAGTCACTGATGCAATTCGTTCATTTATCGAAAATAAGGTAAATAAATTAGATCGTTATTTTAACGATCAGCAGGACGTATTTGCACACGCAAACATCAAAACGTACCACAACAAAATGGGGAAAGTAGAAATTACAGTCCCAATGAAAGGCTTAACACTACGTGCGGAAGAAAGACATGACGACTTATACACTGCAGTAGACGCAGTCGTTGAAAAATTAGAACGTCAAATTAGAAAACATAAAACTAAAATTAACCGTAAATTCCGTGAAAAAGACGAAAGTCACGTAGATTTATTCCAAGTGTTAAATGAGCAACCAGAAGAATCTCAAGATGACGATGATATTAAAATTGTAAAATCTAAAGAGTTTACGTTAAAACCGATGGATGCTGAAGAAGCAATTCTACAAATGGATATGCTTGGTCACGATTTCTTCGTGTTTAACGATCGTTATAGAGAAGCGACAAGTATCGTCTATAAACGTAAAGATGGTAAATACGGTTTAATTGAAACAAATTAATTGAACACCTAAGCCTCTAGCATAAAAGCTAGAGGCTTTTAATGTGTAAGCTTTTATTTTCAGCAAAAAATTTGGTAAAATGTAATGATAATGATTTTATAAGGAGAAATTTCGATGAGTATGTTGCGTAAATTATTCGACGGCAATAAACGCGAACTTAAATCTCTTGAAAAAGAAACGAAAAAAGTACTCGCGCTTGAAGAACGCTATAGTGCATATAGCGATTCTGAACTACAGCAAGAAACTGAAAAGTTTAAAGCAAAATTAGCTGAACATAGTGACGATAGAAAAAAACAAGATAAAATTTTAGACCAAATTTTACCAGAAGCATTCGCAGTCGTACGTGAAGCATCAATGCGTACGTTAGAAATGAAACCATTCCCTGTACAAATTATGGGTGGGATTGCACTTCATAAAGGTGACATCGCAGAGATGAAAACCGGTGAAGGTAAGACGTTAACGGCGACGATGCCGGTGTATTTAAATGCTTTAACTGGTCGAGGCGTACATGTAATTACGGTTAACGAATATTTATCTTCAGTACAAAGTGAAGAGATGGCAAAGCTATATAACTTCTTAGGGTTAACAGTTGGACTCAACTTAAACCAAAAAAATAGTGAAGAAAAACGTGAAGCGTATAACTGTGATATTACGTATACGACAAACAACGAGCTCGGATTCGATTACTTACGAGATAACATGGTCGCATATAAGGAAGATCGTGTGCAACGCCCGTTAAACTACTGTGTCGTGGACGAGGTCGACTCGATTTTAATCGACGAAGCACGTACACCGTTAATTATTTCAGGTCAAGCAGATGAACGTGTGACAGAGTACCAACAAGCACAATTATTTGTATCGACGTTAAAGAAAGAACAAGATTATACGTATGACGTACGTAAAAACACGATTCTTTTAACTGAAGATGGTATGACAAAAGCAGAGAAATGGTATAAGTTAGATAACCTTTACGACGTTAAAAACGTATCTACGCTTCACCATATTAACCAAGCGTTAAAAGCAAACTATACGATGGAGCGTAACGTCGACTACGTCGTGAATGATGGAGAAGTATTAATCGTCGACAAATTCACTGGACGTACGATGCCAGGGCGTCGTTTCTCTGAAGGATTACACCAAGCATTAGAAGCAAAAGAAGCGGTTGAGATTCAGCGCGAATCAAAAACACTCGCATCTATTACGTTCCAGAACTTCTTTAGACTATACAATAAGTTATCAGGTATGACAGGTACAGCTAAAACTGAAGAAGAAGAATTTTTAGATATTTACAATATGCGCGTTACGCAAATTCCGACGAACCGTCCGGTTCAACGTGAAGACTTAAACGATAGAATTTATTCGACAAAAGATAATAAATATAAGGCAGTCATCGAAGAGGTTGTCGAACGTTATAAACGTGGTCAACCAATCTTAATCGGTACAGTCGCAGTAGAAACGTCGGAGATTATTTCTGATTTACTGCGCCGAGCGGGTGTACGCCATAACGTATTAAACGCTAAAAACCACGAGCAAGAAGCTCAAATCGTTGAAGATGCGGGTCAACGTGGACAAGTTACGATCGCAACAAACATGGCCGGTCGTGGTACGGACATTAAGCTCGGTGAAGGTGTGAGAGAACTTGGTGGACTCGCAGTTATCGGTACAGAGCGTCACGAATCTCGTCGTATTGATGATCAGTTACGTGGGCGTTCAGGGCGTCAAGGTGACGTCGGAGTAAGTACGTTCTACTTATCACTAGAAGACGACTTAATGAAACGTTTCGGATCTGAACGTATTCAAGCGATGATGGAAAAACTCGGTATGGAAAACGAAATGTTAGAAAGCCGTTTTATTACACGTAACGTAGAATCTGCACAAAAGCGTGTGGAAGGAAATAACTTCGACGCACGTAAACGTGTATTAGAATATGACGAAGTATTAAGAACACAGCGTGAAATTATATACGGTGAACGTAACGAAATTATCGACAAAAAAGACGTGAGAGACTTACTTCACGGTATGATCGATAACTCTATTGAACGCACAATTCACTATTACAATGACCAAGATAGTTCAATGATCGACTATGAAACATTTAAAGAATTACTCGAGCAGTATTACGTTCGTGAAGGTGAAATTGAAATGGATGACTTAGTCGGTCAATCGACGGAGTCAATTATCGAACTCATTAAAGAAAAAGCGTACGAAGAGTTAGAGCGCAAAGAAGAGATTTTAACGCCTGAACGTATGCGTCAATTCGAGCGCATGATGATGTTACGTACAATCGACCAAAAATGGACAGAGCATATCGACTCGATGGACCAACTCCGTACAGGTATTCACTTAAGATCTTACGGACAAATTAACCCGTTAAGAGAATACCAAAACGAAGGGTTAGAAATGTTTGAAGAGATGATGAACGCAATCGAAGACTCAACAGCACGTATGACTCTAAAATCAGAAGTACAGTCTGATGAAGAAATTAAACGTGAACAAGTCGTCGATAAAAATAAAATGCAAGCATCTGACGGTAAAAAGAAAATGAAAAAGCAACCGGTCGTTAAAAAACAAACAGTTGGCAGAAACGATCCATGCCCATGTGGATCTGGTAAAAAGTATAAAAACTGCCACGGTGCTTAAGGAGAAATTTATGGAAGTAAGTGAAATTAAAAGCTTTATAGCAGAGATGCGTACGAAACTAGAAAAATTTAGGGGGTCTCTTTGACTTAGAAGAAAAAGAGACACAAATTCGTGAGTACGAAGAACTAATGGTCGAACCTAACTTTTGGGACGACACAGATAAAGCAAACGAAATTATCGAAAAAAATAACCAGTTAAAACGTGTCGTCGATGGATTTAATTCGTTAGAAGACGAAGTGAATGACATCGAAGTGTCTTTAGAGTTATTAAAAGAAGAAAACGATCCAGACTTACAAGAAATGATGGAAGAGACGATTCAAAACGTCAAAAAGGAGTCCGATGAATTCGAGTTAAACATTCTTTTAAGTGAAGAACACGATGAACAAGATGCGATTTTAGAACTTCATCCTGGAGCAGGTGGTACTGAAGCACAAGACTGGGCAGAGATGCTTCTTAGAATGTATCAGCGTTTTATTGAAGGCCAAGGATTTAAAACAGAAGTGTTAAACTATCTCGCTGGAGATGAAGCGGGTGTAAAAAGTGTGACGCTCAGCGTTAAAGGTCCGTTTGCTTACGGGTTATTAAAAGGTGAAAAAGGCGTCCATCGACTCGTTCGTATTTCACCTTTCGACTCATCCGGTCGTAGACATACGTCATTTGTGTCGTGTGAAGTAACACCACAGTTTAAAGACTCTGAAATTAATATCGAAATTAATCAAGAAGATATTTCAATCGATACGTACCGTGCGAGTGGTGCAGGGGGGCAGCACGTGAACACGACAGATTCAGCGGTACGTATTACACACCATCCGACAGGTGTCGTTGTTACGTGTCAAAATGAACGTTCACAAATTAAAAACCGTGAAACGGCAATGAAGATGTTAAAGTCAAAACTTTATCAGTTAGAACTCGAGCGTCAGCAAGAAGAAATCGCGGCGTTAAAAGGTGAGCAAAAAGAAATCGGATGGGGATCACAAATTCGTTCATACGTATTTCACCCATATTCGATGATAAAAGACCACCGTACGAATTACGAAGTCGGTAACGTCGACAAAGTAATGAACGGAGATTTAATGCCGTTTATCGACAGTTATTTACGTTGGCACTTAAATGTTTAAAACATTTTTTACGACAAAATGTTTATATATGATAAAATATAGGTATGTAAAAGTATCAATAAGCTTTTAAAAAATTTATTAGAGGTGACCATTATGAAAAAGTTCTTATCAACGTTTTTATTAGGTTCAACGTTAGTATTAGCAGCGTGCGGCGGGGGCGGCGACTCTGCAGACAATGGTGACGATTCAAGCACTGACGAAGCACATCCAGGAGAAAAAGTTGCAAAACAAAACTGTTCATCTTGTCACGGAGCTGACTTCTCAGGAGCTTCAGGTCCAGCATTAGCGGGCACTTCATTAAGTGAAGATGAATTTACAGATATCGTTAAAAACGGTAAAGGCGGAATGCCAGCGTTTGGTAGTTTATCAGACGAAGAAGTTAGCGACCTATACGACTTCTTCACGAAATAAAACTCGTAAGGCTTTGTCACTCGACAGAGCCTTTTTAATTAATGGAGAAAATTATGAAACGATTTATATTTAGTTTAATAGCTGTTGTTATTTTGTCAGCGTGTACGTCTAACAAAGAAACGACTGAAGAAAGCCGTGTGGCGTCAGAAATGCACCGCGGAGAAGTTGTTTATAAGCAGACGTGCGTTGGATGTCACGGCGTCGATTTAAGAGGACGCGGCAGTAGTGCAAAAGATCTATCTCAAATCGGCAGCGAAAAATCACCTGAATATATCCGTTCGATTATCGAAAATGGTACGAGAAGTATGCCGAGCGATTTAGTAACGGATGAAGAAGACTTAAATGCACTCGTAGAATGGCTAATGGAACAGAAGTAAATGTTACGTAAATACTAGGCGCTGTAACAAACAGCGCCTTTTTATTATGGTGTTATATCTATTCTGTTACATTTATGTTACAACGCTAAAAAGTGCAAAAATGTGTGCTATAGTTTGATTTACATTCACAATTTTTTATTTATCAACTTTGAATTTTACTTTTATAATTTATATACGTTTATTTAATACATAGTATTCAGGAGGACATTGGAACTTATGAAGAAGACAGTATTTTCAGTAGCAACATTAACAGCATTAACAGGTACATCGCTTACAGCAAACGCTGAGGAAGTTATCGTCAAAGAAGGAGATACACTTTGGGGTATCGCAAACGAAGTTGGCACGACAGTTGAGAAGTTAAAAGAGTTAAACAACCTTAACAGTGATTTAATTCACCCAGAAGACGTTTTAACATATGAAGTTGAAGCAGTTGAGGAACAAAAAGGTAATACATACACAGTAAAAGCAGGCGACACTTTATGGCAAATTGCTTTAGACCACGGTATGGATTTAGATGAGTTATTCGCAGTAAACAACCTTTCATCAGACTTAATTCACCCAGGACTTGTATTAACAGTTGGATCACAAGTTGAAGCGGTTGAAGAAGTCGCACAAGTTGAAGAAGTTGTTGAAGTTGAAGCAGTAGAAGAAGTTGTAGAGCCTGTAGTAGAAGAAAATGAAGTAAACGAAGTTGCTTCAGGTGTTTACCACATCCAAGCTGGAGACACTTTATACTCAATCTCACGTGCAACAGGACTATCTGTTGACGAGTTAAAAGCATTAAACGGTTTAACAAGCGATCATATCGTTGCAGGTGACGTACTTGTATTAGAAGGTAACCCAGTTGTTACGGAAACAGTAGAAGAAGTACAAGAAGTACAAACTGAAGAAGTTGTAGAAGAAGTTGTTGAAGTTGAAGAAGTAGCAGAAGTTGAAAACAACGTTCAAGCAGAAGCTGAGAAAGCAGTACAAGAAGCTACAGCAGCTCAAGCAGAAGCTGACAGAATTGCAGCTGAAGAAGCAGCAGCGGCTCAAGCAGAAGCTGAAAGAGTAGCGGCTGAGCAAGTAGCAGCAGCTCAAAAAGCTGAAGAACAACGCATTGCAGCTGAGCGTGCAGAAGCACAACGTGTTGCTAAAGAAAAAGCAGCAGCTGAAAAGAGAGCTCAACAAGAAGCGGCTAAAAAAGCACAACAAGCACAACAAGCGCAACAAGCTCAGCAAGCACAACAAACACAAGCAGCTTCAGCACCAGCTGTAAACAGCTCACAGTTTGCTGGTTTATCGAACTACTATGACTGGGGATGGTGCACATGGCACGTGTTTGAACAACGTGCAGCACTCGGTAAACCTGTCAGCAACATGTGGGGCAATGCAAATAACTGGGTAAACGGAGCAAGTGCGGATGGATTTGTTGTAAATAACACACCATCAGTTGGAGCAGTTGCACAGAGCTACGCAGGTACAAACGGTGCAGGTGCAGTAGGTCACGTTGCAGTTGTTGAATCAATCAACGGTGATGGATCAATCACAATCTCAGAAATGGGTTGGAACGGCACTGTAGGTGTTGTAAGCTACCGTACAATTCCAGCATCACAAGTATCAACATTTAACTACATTCACTAAAATATAAAATTTCAAGCACCCGTACGGGTGCTTTTTTTATTATAATAAGAGTAGTAGGATGACGGAGGTTAGTTCTGTGAGTAAACAATTGAAAGTATTAGTTGGCATTGTTCTTTTTGCGCTGATTACTTTTAGCATATATCAAGTCATTACGTTTTCGAGTGAATTGTTGAAGGATGAAGCAGCAAATGATATTAAACAA
>NZ_CAVG010000143.1 GCF_000438455.1 Nosocomiicoccus massiliensis | reverse complement strand
AAAGCCACCTACTAATAATCATGCAGAAGGTCAGTTGATTACGGAGTACTCGTTTAATGGTGTGACGACAGATGAATCGTTTGATAATATTATTAAAAACAATGAAGTAACTGTTGTGAATTTGTTTGCGTCTTGGTGTAATCCATGCCGCAATGAAACACCAGATTTAAATGAGTTTTATTTGAAAGATTTACCAAATGACGTAGAACTTGTCGGGTTAAATGTACAAGATAGTGGTAAAGCGCGAGATGATTTTATTGAAGAGTTTGATGTCCAATATCCGATATACAATATGGACAATGATAAAGACTTTATGGTGGATCTTCGTTTAACGATTATACCGACAACGTTGTTTATTAACAGTGATGGTGAAATTGTGAGGACATATGTCGGAGAGATTTCTAAGAAAACGTTAGACAGTTACATTCAATATGTAAGGGATGAGTAATATGGAAGACGTTTTTTGGTATATGATGGCAATTACTGTACCAGCATTTACAGTGATTTTGTTTACGACGATTACGAGAAATCGTTACGTCGCGATATTTTTAACGTTTATCGTATTTGCAATTTCTATGTACCGTGGGTTTTATAACACGGAATGGATTATATATTTAGATGCACTAAGCATCGTAATTGGTTATATATTCGTTGAAGTATACAATTTAGATAGTAAAGATGATATTTAAGAAATGACAAACATCCGTTCGGTCATTTCTTTTTTTAATTTCGAAGAAGTGGTGTAAGATAGATATAAGTTAAAAATTTGGAGGTACATTATGGCAGAATTTGAACTCGTTTCAAACTTTGAACCTGCCGGTGATCAACCGCAAGCGATTAAAGAAATAGTGAAACAAATACGTTCCGGACAAAAGCACCAAACATTACTTGGTGCGACTGGAACGGGTAAAACATTTACGATGAGTCAAGTCATTAAAGAAATTGGTAAGCCGACGTTAATTATCGCCCATAACAAAACGTTAGCTGGGCAGTTATATAGTGAATTTAAAGAATTTTTCCCAAATAATAGAGTAGAATATTTCGTCAGTTATTATGATTTTTATCAACCTGAAGCGTACGTACCATCTACGGATACGTTTATAGAAAAAGATGCGTCTATTAACGATGAAATCGACCAACTAAGACACTCAGCGACGAGCGCATTATTTGAAGGCGATGACGTAATAATCATCGCCTCTGTGTCGTGTATTTACGGTTTAGGTAACCCAGAAGAATACCAAAACTTACGTTTAAATATCCGTGTTGGAATGGAAATTGAACGAAACGAATTATTACGTCGACTCGTTGATATACAGTATCAACGAAACGATATCGACTTTGGACGTGGTACTTTTAGAGTGCGCGGAGATATCGTTGAAATCTTCCCTGCAGCTCGAGATGATCAGTGTATTCGCGTTGAGTTTTTCGGTGATGAAATCGATAGAATACGAGAAATTGATTTTATTAGTGGTGAAGTGCTAAGTGAACGCGAGCACTTCGTTCTATTCCCAGCATCTCACTTCGTCACGCGCGACGAAAAGATGACTGTTGCGATCGAACGTATTGAAAAAGAATTAGAAGAACGTCTAAAAGAATTGCGCGATGAAGACAAATTACTCGAAGCACAGCGGCTTGAGCAGAGAACGAATTACGACTTAGAAATGATGAGAGAGATGGGCTTTACGTCAGGAATCGAAAACTATTCGGTTCACTTAACGTTACGTCCACTGGGGAGTACACCGTATACACTGCTCGATTACTTTAAAGACTTCGTTATTATGATCGATGAGTCGCACGTGACACTCCCTCAAATTAGGGGAATGTATAACGGAGACCAAGCACGTAAACAAGTGCTCGTCGATCACGGGTTTAGATTACCATCAGCATTAGATAACCGCCCGTTAAAATTTGAAGAATTCCAAGATAAAGCACAACAACTATTATACGTGTCTGCCACTCCTGGACCGTATGAATTAGAACATACAGATAAGATGGTCGAACAAATTATCCGACCGACAGGACTACTTGACCCGACAATTGACGTACGTCCGACTGAACATCAAATTGACGATCTGCTTCATGAAATACAAACGCGTGTTGAAAAGAACGAACGCGTCTTAATTACGACGTTAACGAAGAAGATGTCAGAAGACTTAACGGCGTATTTAAAAGAAGCGGGCGTTAAAGTTCAATATTTACACAGTGAAGTAAAAACGTTAGAACGTATCGAAATCATACGTGAGTTACGACTCGGTACGTATGACGTTCTCGTCGGTATTAACTTACTACGTGAGGGAATCGATATCCCAGAAGTGTCACTCGTTGCGATATTAGATGCAGACAAAGAAGGATTTTTACGTTCCGAACGTTCATTAATACAAACAATCGGGCGTGCTGCACGTAATAGTGAAGGTCACGTCATTATGTATGCAGATAAAATTACGGATTCCATGAGAGTTGCACTCGATGAGACAGAGCGACGTCGTAAAATTCAAATCGAATATAACGAAAAGCACGGGATTACACCTACGACGATTAAAAAAGAAATTCGTGACCTCATCAGTGCTGAAGTTGAAATTAAAGATGATAAAACATATGAAAAAACGGGTACAGTAAAACTCACAAAGAAAGAGCGCGAAGATTTAAAAGCAAAACTCGAACGCGATATGAAAGAAGCAGCGAAAAACTTAGATTTCGAAACAGCAACAGAACTTCGGGATGCGTTATTTGAGTTAGAAGCAGAAGGGTGATAAGCACGTGAGTGAAAAGATAAATAATAAATTCATTAAAATTAATGGTGCAAGACAGCACAACTTAAAAAATATAAATATAGATATACCGAGAGATCAGCTCGTCGTAATGACGGGCTTATCAGGCTCTGGTAAGTCGTCGCTCGCATTCGATACGATTTACGCAGAAGGGCAACGCCGTTACGTTGAGAGTTTAAGCGCGTATGCGAGACAGTTTTTAGGACAGATGGAAAAGCCAGACGTCGATACGATTGAAGGGTTATCACCAGCGATTTCAATCGATCAAAAAACGACGAGTAACAACCCGCGTTCAACAGTGTCGACAATTACAGAAATATACGATTATTTACGATTATTATATGCACGTGCGGGGACGCCGTATTGTCCGTATCACGATATTGAAATTAAAAGCCAAACGATTGAAGAAATGGTCGATACGATTATGGAACTAGAGACACGTACACGTCTTCAAATATTATCTCCAGTTGTACGTGGCAGAAAAGGACAACATAAAAAGATATTTGAAAGTCTTCGAAAAGAAGGATACGCAAGAGTCGTCGTTGACGGTGAAATGTATGATATCGAGGACGTACCAGAATTAAATAAAAATAAAAAACACGATATCGATATCGTAATCGATAGAATCGGAGTTAAACCAGGCATTGAAGCGAGACTTTCTGATTCACTTCAAATCGCATTAGAAAAAGGAGAAGGTAACGCGGTCGCTAACGTTATAGATGGAGAAGATATCCACTTCTCAGAAAACTTTTCGTGCCCTGAATGTGGATTTACAATTAGTGAATTAGAGCCGAGACTCTTTTCATTTAACAGTCCGTTCGGTGCGTGTCCAACGTGTGACGGATTAGGTAAAAAATGGTCGGTTGACGCGTCACTCGTTATTCCAGATGACACGTTATCGTTAAATGACGGTGCGATTTTACCGTGGAGACCGATAAGTTCAGATTATTATCCGAATCTTTTAAAACAAGTCGCTGAACATTTTAATATCGATATGGACCAACCGTTCAAAGATTTATCTAAAGAAGAACATGACATTATTTTAAATGGTCATACCGATCATCTAGACGTTACGTTCACACAGCGTAACGGTGCAAAGCGTACACGTACAATTCAATTTGAAGGTGTTTTAAATAATATCGAGAGAAGATATCAAGACAGCCCGTCAGAGTATACGCGTGAACAAATGGCGCAGTATATGCGTGAAACAGACTGTACGACGTGTCATGGATATCGTTTAAATATTGAGGCGCGCTCAGTTAAAATTAACAAACGCCATATCGGTGAAGCAGTCGACCAATCGGTGAACGATGCGCTTCAATTCTTTAATGATTTACATTTAAATGAAAAGAATCAAGCAATCGCAACACCGATATTAAAAGAAATCAATGACAGACTCACGTTTTTAAGAAATGTTGGGCTCGGATATTTAACGCTCAACCGCCGAAGCGGGACGTTATCTGGTGGGGAAGCACAGCGTATTCGACTCGCGACACAGATCGGTTCGATGTTAAGTGGCGTGCTTTATATACTAGACGAGCCTTCGATTGGACTACATCAGCGAGATAACGATAAGCTAATCGCAACGCTAAAAGAGATGCGCGATTTAGGCAATACGTTAATCGTCGTCGAACACGATGAAGATACGATGATTGCGAGTGATTATTTAATCGATATCGGACCGGGTGCTGGAGAAAATGGTGGACAAATCGTCGCAGCTGGAACACCGAAAGAAGTCATGAATAACGACGCTTCAATTACAGGTCAATATTTAAGTGGTAAAAAAGAAATCCCATTACCAGAAAATTATCGAAAACAAACGACTAAAAAGTTTAGAGTCAAAGGCGCAGAAGAAAACAACTTAAAAAATATCGATGTAGACTTCCCGCACGGTCTCTTAAACGTTGTAACAGGCGTCTCAGGATCTGGTAAGAGTACGTTAGTGAACGAAATTTTATATAAAGGGCTCCATAAAGAGTTATATAAATCTAAACTCGTACCTGGAAAGTTTAAAGAAATAGAAGGTGGCGAGTATTTAGATAAGATCATCGACATCGACCAATCTCCAATCGGTCGTACACCGAGAAGTAACCCGGCGACGTATACAGGTGTCTTTGATGACATTCGTGACGTCTTCGCTGAAACGAACGAAGCGAAAGTTCGAGGGTACAAAAAAGGGAGATTTAGTTTTAACGTAAAAGGTGGACGTTGTGAAGCGTGTAAAGGTGACGGGATTTTAAAAATTGAAATGCACTTTTTACCAGACGTCTTTGTGCCTTGTGAAGTATGTCACGGTAAACGTTATAACAGAGAAACGTTAGAAGTTAAATATAAAGATAAAAACATCTCAGATGTCCTTGAAATGACGGTAGAAGAAGCAGCGAAATTCTTCGAAAATATTCCGAAAATCAGTCGTAAGCTAAAGACGTTATTAGATGTTGGACTCGGTTACGTTAGACTCGGTCAACCGGCAACGACGTTATCCGGTGGAGAAGCACAACGCGTGAAACTTGCGAGTGAACTTCAAAAACGTTCAAATGGTAAGACACTCTATATACTCGATGAGCCGACGACGGGACTCCACTCAGAAGATATTAGAAAACTGATTAAAGTCATTCAGCGACTCGTAGATAACGGTGACACCGTCGTCATTATCGAACATAATTTAGACGTTATAAAAGTTGCAGATCACATCATCGATCTTGGCCCTGAAGGGGGCGACGGTGGAGGAGAAGTCGTTGCGCATGGTACAATAGAAGATATCATGGAGACGAAAGAAAGCCATACAGGATATCACTTAAAAAAATGGCTCAATCGTAACCATCAGGAGGTTAAATAATGGATAGTAAAGCGCGAATTTTAAAAATGCTTGAAGATGGTTTAATCACGACAAAAGAAGCAATCGACCTTATGAATGCATTAAACGAAGACGATCAAGATAAGAAACACACGAACGATAAAAAAGAAGAAGAGAACAGTATTTATAAGTTTTTTGAAAATATGACAGACGAAGTTGGAAAGATTTTAGATCCAGATACGATTCAAAAAAATGCAAAAGAAACGTTTGACGATGTCCGCCGTAAAGCGAAAGCAACGAAGAGCACGTCAGATATTTTAAAAACGTTAGAAGACGTATTCGACAAAGCTAAAACAGGAGACATCGATGCGATTTTCCAACAAGGGTCTAAAAATAAACTCATCGAAACGATCGAAGAAGATTTTTCATCTATTACGTTAGACGTAACGAATGGTAACGTCGAAGTTAAAAAGACAGATGGCGTAACAGCGGTACGTTTTGAAGTGACACCGTTCTATAGAAAACTCGATAAAAAACGCAATTACTTTGAAGATATTTTCTGCGAAGTAAAAAACGGCAACTTAGAAATTATGTCACCACTTCGTAGTGCGAAAGTAAACGTCGTATTAGAAATCAACGAACGTGCACTCGACCACTTACACATTTCAAGTTCAAACGGTAGCGTCGACGTTGAAGATTTACTGTTAAAAGATTTATCTATCGATATTTTAAATGGTGATATCGAAGTCGACGATATTTCAGCAAAACATGCGTTCGTTAGAACGTCACGCGGGTCATTAGATGTTAAAGAAAGTGCGTTTACGAATTTAGAACTCGTATCGATGCTCGGTACGATTTCAACGAAAGAACTAGATGTTGAAGAAATCGACATTAAAGCGAACGGCTCAGTGTCACTTTCATTAAATGAAGATACGCGCGATGCTAAAATTCAAACAAACATGGGAAGTATCAACGTAGAAATTCCATCCGGTCGTAAAGTCGAAGGACGTTTAAACACAGTACTTGGACATATTAACTATCCGCCTGGTTTAAACATCCGAGATATGAAGCCATCCGATTTAGGATTAAAAGAAATTATGATCATTAATGACACAGATGAATCAGGTCTCGTTATAGAAGCGAGCACTAAAGTAGGTTCAGTCACACTCCATACAGTATAAAACGTATTTAAAGGACAAGTAGCTATCAGACTTGTCCTTTTTTGCTATAATAGGAAGTATCAATTTTGAGAGGTATATTATGTTAACAGTAAGTAACGTCATCGAACGATTCAAATTAGAAATTATCACTGGTAAAACAGGTATACATAAACCAATCACAAGTATCGACGTCTCACGACCAGGTCTTGAGATTGCGGGTTATTTTTCGCATTATTCAAAAGAACGCGTTCAGTTATTTGGACTGACTGAAACGACGTATTTTAATACGAAATTAACCCATGAAGAACGCGCAACTCGTGCACAACTACTATGTACAAATGAGACGCCGTGTTTTATATTTACAGACGATTTAATACCACCAAAAGAAATTATAGAAGCGTGTGAGAATGCAAATATTCCACTTTTAAAAACGTCGAATACGATTACGAATTTAATGTTTTACTTAACTGATTATTTAGAGATTTCTCTCGCACCTGAGACGAACGTTCACGGCGTACTATTAGATGTCTACGGAATCGGCGTATTAATTACTGGTGAAAGTGGTATTGGTAAAAGTGAAATTGCGTTAGAGCTCGTTAAAAATGGGCATCGACTCGTTGCAGACGATAACGTCGAAATCAAAGAAATTGGTAAAAACGTTCTCATTGGTAAATCTCCAGAGCTCATCGAAAATTTACTTGAAATTAGAGGGCTCGGCATTATCAACGTAATGACACTATTCGGTGCAAGTGTTGTGCTAAGTGAAAAGCGTATTATGTTAAACGTTCATTTAGAGTTTTGGCAACAAGATAAAGAATACGACCGTCTTGGATTAGATAAACGAACGAAAAATATATTAAATTCTGAAATACCAAGTAAGTTAATCCCTGTACGACCAGGGCGAAACGTATCGAATATTATTGAAGTGGCAGCGATGGACTTTAGACTTCAAAATATGGGAGTCAGTGCAGCGAGAGAATTTAACGAGCGCTTAATTGCGCATATTAGAAGTAAAGATAATGGAGGTAAATAATGATATATGCGATTGACCGCGTCGCAGTAAGTATCGGTGGGTTCGATATTTACTGGTACGGGATTTTAATATTTACAGGAATGATTTGTGCATACTTTTTAGCAAATCATGAGATGGTTAAAAAAGGATTTAGCGACGAAACACTTACGGAGATGATGGTATATATCATCATCTTCTCACTCGTAGGTGCGAGACTTTACTTTGTGTTATTCAACTTAGATTATTATTTACTCCACCCGCTCGATATTATAAAAGTGTGGGAAGGTGGAATGGCGATCCACGGTGGACTCATCGGTGGGGTCCTAGCTGGGTATTACTACACGCGTAAAAACAATTATAGTTTCTTCCAGTTTGGGGATATGTTAATGCCGAGCGTACTACTCGGCCAAGCGATCGGACGTTGGGGAAACTTTATTAACCAAGAAGCACACGGTGGTCCGGTCTCTCGAGCGTTTTTAGAGACGCTACGTTTACCAGAGTTTATCATTAACCAAATGTATATCGACGGTGTGTATTATCACCCGACCTTTTTATATGAATCGATTTGGAACGTCATCGGTATTTTTATACTGATGCGTTTACGTCCGAAATTAAAAATTGGTCAGACGTTTTTACTCTATTTAATTTACTATTCTATCGGACGTTTCTTTATCGAAGGAATGCGTACAGATAGTTTAATGATTTTAGACCTTCTCCGTACAGCACAAGTGATGAGTCTATCACTTATCGCACTTGCGATTATTGTATGGATATATAGAAATAAAAAGTACCACTTACCGCTATATGGTAACGTACACGGAAACTTTAACACGTTTAACAAAAAACAGCGTGCGACAGTTAAACAAAACACGAAAAAGAAAAAGAGGAAATAATTATGCGTAAGCTCGAACGTTTTCCTTCAAAAAAAGAAAATCCGCTTTGGCGGATGTACCGTACGATTTCGTTTTTTAGAGTCGTTAAAAACTTCATCATCGTTGAAGCGGGAAGGTATTTCCCATCGACGAGAATGAAACATACACTGTATAAAACCGGACTCAATATGAAACTCGGTGACAAAGTAAGTTTTGCATATAAAGCGATGCCGGACTTATTTTATCCTGAAAATATTACAGTTGGTGAGAACTCGATTATCGGTTATAACGCGACGTTACTTACGCACGAATATTTAGTCGATGAGTACCGTATCGGTTCAATTAAGATCGGTAAAAATACGATGATCGGCGCGAACGTTACGGTGTTACCTGGTGTGACGATTGGTGACAACGTATTAGTCGGTGCTGGAAGTGTCGTCTCTAAAGATATTCCAGATAATAGTATCGCGTACGGTAATCCGTTAGTTATAAAGGAGAGAAGCGATATTGAAAAGTAAAATTATCTCGCTTCGTAACGACGGGAGGGTATACTACCGTCAAGCGATGAAGAAAAAGCATCACGGATCATATCGTGATGCTTTAAATCTTATGGAGCGAGCGTTAAATGAAAGTAAAGAACGCGAATATGTGAGTGAATATGCGTATATACTCACGCTACTCGGTGAATACGATAGAGCAGAACAGTTTATAATGACAGAGTTTGCAGCGTCAAATTTTGATACGACGTATTACTATGAATTATCTGAGATGAATGTGTTAATTGAAGATGCAAATAAAGGACTGTTATTTGGTATATTGTATGCAGAACTTCATAAAGATGATGATTATTACGACGATTTAATGGAAATGTTTACCGTTGAAGACTATAGTTACGATGAACTTCTAAAGGAAGCGAAAGAATTCGTTGGTCAATATATATTCCAGTCGTACTTTATGAGTGGTCAAATTGAAACATCACTTGATTATTTAGATGATATCGACTTTGACTTATCAAATAAACGTGAATTTAGAAATTTACGTGGGATGGCGTTACTCTTTTTAAATCGATTCGAAGAAGCAGAAGCGATATTAACAGAGCTATTAAAAGAAGACCAAACAGATATGCATGCGTTAAGTCATTTAACGTTACTTTATTTTTATACGAATCGTCACGACTTATATGTAAAATTTTTACGTCATTTAGAAGTCGTCGAACCACTCGACGAAGACGACCGTTTAAAAGTCGGGCTCGTTTTAAACTTTTTAAAAAAGCATAAAGAAGCGTATCAATTACTTTATCCATTATATAAAAAGAAGTATATGGTCAATTTCCAGTTATTACATGCACTCAGTCAAGCCGCGTATAAAATTGGCGAAGTCGAAGAAGCAGAAATGTTTTGGAAAGAGATGCAGCTCTATCACCCACTCGATGAAATTCACAGTCCATGGCAAAAAGAACAAGCGGCTGAAACGTTAAATAAAATTATCGACGAGTATTTACAAAGTGATGATCCACATAAGCGCATACTCGGCTTGTTCCGTACGAGTATTATTCGACCGGAAGATGTCATATTAGGGTCACCCGTATGGGATTTAATTGAACAGTTTGGAAACTTTGAAAAGATGTACACGGCGTATATATTTAACAATTTTAAGTTTAAAAAGTTTGATATATTACATGAAGGACTTGAAGTGTTATCGATTGATTATCTCGATAGAGATGACATTTTACTCGGCTGGATTGACGCGATTACACATATCGACATTAGCGAGTTAAAAGAATCTGGGAAAACATATGCGTTAGCTTTTTTATATGTGTATTATAACGATGGTTTTACAGTAGAAACATTGTCAGAAAAGTATCAGGTTTATCCGCATAAATTAAAAAAAGCAATTGAAGATATTAAGCAGAATGAGTGACACACCCGGCTCATTTTAGATATAATATGAAAAGTATGTTACGAGTAAAGGAGAGTCATTATGTCAGAAGTAAAAGAGTATGATGTCGCGATTTTAGGGGCAGGTCCTGCTGGGATGACTGCTGCAGTATACGCGTCACGTGCAGAGTTAAAAACAGTAATGATCGAACGTGGTATGCCTGGAGGGCAAGTAGC
Source organism: Nosocomiicoccus massiliensis (assembly GCF_000438455.1). Taxonomy (GTDB): domain Bacteria; phylum Bacillota; class Bacilli; order Staphylococcales; family Salinicoccaceae; genus Nosocomiicoccus; species Nosocomiicoccus massiliensis. Next base: position 3,937 of record NZ_CAVG010000143.1, on the reverse strand, counting down.
AAGTACTGAAGACGTTGAAAACTTCCCAGGATTTTCTTTAATAACAGGTCCTGAATTATCATCTAAAATGTTCGAACACTCAACGAAGTTTGGTGCAGAATATAAATATGGTGATGTTAAATCAGTTACATTAGACGGTAATTATAAATTAATCGACCTCGGTCGCGAGACGATCAAAGCAAAAGCAGTGATTATCGCAACAGGTACAGAACATAAAAAAATCGGTGTACCTGGTGAAGAAGAGTTAGCAGGTAAAGGTGTTAGTTACTGTGCGGTATGTGACGGTGCGTTCTTTAAAGAGCGTCATTTAGTCGTTATCGGTGGTGGAGACTCAGCAGTAGAAGAAGGTATTTTCTTAACGAAATACGCTAGTAAAGTAACAGTCGTTCACCGTCGTGATACGTTACGTGCACAAAAGATTATTCAAGACCGTGCATTTAACAACGACAAAATGGAGTTCATTTGGGACACTGAAATTCAGTCTATTAATGGAGACGGCGTCGTACAATCAGTGACGTTACTCGACAAAAATACAGGTGAAACGTACGACTATGAAGCGGATGGTGTATTTATTTACATCGGACTGCTCCCGTTAACTGAACCGTTTAAGGACCTCGGTATTTTAGACGAAGAAACAGGATATGTCATTGCGAACGAAGAAATGGAAACGAGTATTCCAGGAATCTTCGCAGCAGGAGACGTACGTGAAAAAACGTTACGTCAAATTGTTACAGCAACTGGCGACGGCAGTATCGCAGCACAAAATGCAAGCGAATATATCGAAACATTTACAGAATAAGATTTAAAAGATGGGACGTTCGTTCCATCTTTTTAAACGTAGATGGGAGGAATCCGAGTGAAAAACTTAATTATATTAACTGGGATGAGTGGTGCAGGTAAATCTATCGCATTAGAATCTCTTGAAGACATGGGCTATTTTGCGATCGATAATTTACCAGTACCGTTATTACCAAAAATTGTAGAAATGATGCAGTCGACAAACGAAGATATGCATGACGTTGCGCTAAGTATTGACTTAAGAGATCGTATGTTTTTTAGTCAGTTTATTCCAGCAATCAACGATCTTATTTCAGTAAAAGGGATTCGCACACAAATCGTCTTTTTAGATGCGACAGATAATAAATTAATTAGTAGATACAAAGAGACGAGAAGAAGTCATCCGTTAAATGATAATGTGTCATTATCTGAAGCGATTAAAAATGAGCGTAGTTTACTAGAAGACGTGAAAAAAGCGTCGACAATTATTATCGATACGACAGAAACATCTGCAAAAGAATTAAAAGAGAAGATTTACGACTACTTAAAATATGACCGCGATGAAAAGTTTACTATTAATGTGATAAGTTTTGGGTTTAAACATGAGATCCCTCAAGATGCGGACATTATGTATGACGTTAGATTTTTACCAAATCCGTATTATATCGAGTCACTTCGTCCGAAAACAGGACTCGACCAAGACGTCTATGATTACGTTATGAAGTTTAAAGATACAGAAATATTTTATGAGAAGTTAATCGACATCATTAATTTTTCACTTCCGTTATACGTAAAAGAAGGGAAATCACAATTAAATATCGCGATAGGTTGTACGGGTGGGCAGCACCGTTCAGTTGCGATCGCAGAACGTATTTCAAATGACTTAAAGACAAAGCATATGTATAAAATTAATACAATCCACAAAGAAACACATAGGCATCGCCATGAATCATAAGACAATTAACGTCGTTTTAATCGGCGGTGGAACAGGGTTAAGTGTACTTGCACGTGGGTTAAAAAATTATCCAATCGATATATCTGCAGTCGTTACAGTGGCAGATGACGGTGGATCGACAGGAAAAATACGTTCTGAAATAGATATGCCAGCACCAGGAGATATTCGAAACGTTCTCGCTGCACTCAGTGAATCTGAAGCATTAATTAAAGATTTATTTACATATCGCTTTAACCGTGAAAAGATCAGCGGACATAGTCTCGGGAATTTAATGCTCGCTGCGATGTATGATATGCAAGGTGATTTTTCAGTCGCGGTTGAAAAGTTATCTGAGATATTAAACGTAAAAGGTAAAGTGATTCCAAGTACAAACCGCTCCCCAAAACTCGTCGCGATAATGACCGACGGGACAAAATACGAGGGAGAAAGTTATATTCCAAAAGTTAAAAAGAAAATCGATCATATATATTTAAGCCCATCGGGTATTGAAGGTTCTAATACCGCAATAGAAGCGATTCAAAATGCAGACTTTATTATATATGGTCCGGGGAGTTTATATACGAGTATCATCCCAAACGTCTTACCGACGAGTATCAAAAAAGCACTACAAGAATCCCATGCAAATCAGATTTATATTAGTAATATCGTAGAGCAACCAGGAGAAACAAAATCGATGACAGCAGCGGACTGTGTCGATGCGATTCATAAACATATTGGAAAAGATGTCATCACACATGTTTTAGCAAGTGACGAAGATACTAAGCAACTCGTCTCACAGCGCTACAAAGAAGAAGGCGTAAGTGCAGTGATCTTGAATAAAGTCGAACTACAACAACGAGGAATTAACGTATATTTATATGATAATATCGTCCAAAAAACAGAGGATGGTATATTAAGACATGACTCGATACAATTAGCTAAAAATATATATGAACTCATACTCGAATTATTTGAAGCTATTGAATATTGAAAGTGAGGTGAGTCAATATGTCGTTTGCCTCAGAAATGAAAGGTGAACTATGCCGAATAGAAGTGGATGAAAAATGTAGTAAAGAAGAATTATCCGCAATTATAAAAATGAACGGATCGATCGCAATATCAGAAGGAAAATGGATCATCAACATCCAAACAGAAAATGCAGCGATCGCAAGACGTATATTTAGACTCATTAAAGAATTATATAAAATCGAACCAGAATTAGCCGTTCGAAGAAAAATGCAGTTAAAGAAAAATAACGTCTATATTTGTAGAGTAAAAGAAAACACGAGAGAAATATTAGATGACCTAAACGTCATGCGTGATGGCGAGCTGATCCATGACGTGGAATTATCATCATTAACAGATGATGAATGCGTAAGAAGTTATTTAAGAGGCGCATTTTTAGCAGCAGGATCAGTCAATAACCCAGAAACATCATCCTATCATTTAGAAATCGCGTCACTCTATGAAGAACATGCATACTCACTCATGAAACTAATGAACGAATACGAACTCAACGCAAAAGTCATCGATAGAAAACGTGGGTACATTACGTACTTAAAAGAAGCGGAGAAAATCTCAGACTTCTTAGGACTCGTCGGTGGGCATCAAGCGATGCTAAAATTTGAAGACGTTAGAATATTAAGAGACATGAGAAACTCCGTCAACCGACTCGTTAACTGTGAAACAGCAAACTTAAACAAAACAATAAGCGCAGCGATGCGTCAAGTTGAGAATATTAAATACATCGACCAAGAAATCGGGTTAGAAAAACTACCAGACCGATTACGAGAAATTGCGTACTTAAGAAGAGACAACCATGACATGAGTTTAAAAGAACTCGGAGAAAGCATCTCAACAGGACCGATATCAAAATCCGGCGTCAACCATCGACTACGTAAAATCGATGAGATTGCAGATAAGCTGAGAAGCGGGCAAGATGTGAAGTTGTAGGGTGGATAATATGATGATTTCTACGTTTTATTTACAAAAATGAGACTAGAATCTAAAAATATGTTAGATAAATCAATATATTTAACAAAAATGATCCAAAACTACTGAAATATGTTAGATAAATCATTATATCTAACAAAAATACTCCGAAATATCTAAAATATGTTAGATAAATCAATATAACTAACATAATCATTAGAAAAGTGTTAAATAAACATGTCTAACTCAGTACAATAAAATAGAGTTATCAAATATAAAATAAAAAAAGGGATT
>NZ_CAVG010000142.1 GCF_000438455.1 Nosocomiicoccus massiliensis | reverse complement strand
GGATTCAACGAAAGTTGAATCCCTTTTACCTTATACTTATTTAACTTTTTCTGGTTGTAATACATCATCGATTAAACCATACTCTTTAGCTTCTTCAGCTGTTAAGTAGTTATCGCGATCTGTGTCTTTTTCAATTTGTTCAAGTGGTTGACCTGTACGTTCAGCTAAAATTTTATTAAGCTTTTCACGTGTATTTAAAATATGACGTGCAGCAATTTCAATCTCAGTCGCTTGACCTTGAGCACCACCTAATGGTTGGTGAATCATTACTTCAGCATTAGGTAACGCAAAACGTTTACCTTTAGTACCAGCAGCAAGCAAGAAAGAACCCATAGACGCTGCCATGCCCATACAAATTGTCTGTACGTCTGGCTTAATATGTTGAATCGTATCGTAAATTGCCATACCAGCAGTTACACTACCACCTGGCGAGTTAATATATAAGTAAATATCCTTCTCAGCATCTTGTGCTTGTAAGAATAGTAACTGACTCACAACAGAGTTCGCGACATTATCATCAATCGCACTACCGATCATAATAATTCTATCCTTTAATAAACGAGAGTAAATATCATACGCACGTTCACCGCGGTTTGTTGATTCAATTACTGTAGGTATTAAGTTCATAAAAAATCCTCCTGTATATACATATCGTAATTTTATTAAAACATATTAGTCAAACAAGGTCAAAAGATATACTTGTCTATGTTATAATACAATTGTTGCCCTCGTGGTGTAATGGATAACACATGAGATTCCGGTTCTCATACTGGGGGTTCGATTCCTCTCGGGGGCGTTTTTTTTAATTGAATATTGTTCTTCGAACTTTACATTAGATTTACGTTATCTTTACCTTTGAATGCTAGAATTAGGGGATAACAGCTAGAGGTGATTTTTTTGTATTTAATTATTGGGTTAACTATTATTTTTTTAGTACTCGGTATGTTAGATAAATATTTACATAATAGACGGTTAAAAAAAGTACCTCTTAGAATTAATATTAACGGTGTAAGAGGGAAGTCTACGATTACGCGTTTGACATATAGTATTTTAAGAGAAGCAGGTTATAAGGTTGTTGGTAAAACGACAGGTACAGACGCACGGTTATTATATTGGTATCAAAATGAGGAGGTTCCGATTATACGTAAACCTCAAGGTGCGAATATTGGTGAACAAAGAGAGATTATTAGTAAAACCGTGAAATCTGGTGCAAAAGCGATTGTGAATGAGTGTATGGCAGTGAATCCGGATTATCAGAAAGTATTTCAGCAAGACTTGTTAAAAGCAAATGTCGGTGCGATTGTGAACGTTATGGAGGACCATATGGATGTATTAGGACCGACGTTAGATGAGGTTGCAGAGTCATTTGTCGCAACGATTCCAAATAACGGTCATTTAGTCGTGCTGAAAGGTCATTATGAAGAATTGTTTAAAAAAGAAGCTAAAAAAAGGAATACTGAAATCATTATTGCTGATCCGTCAGAAGTTTCTGAGGAATATTTAAAGGAGTTTCCGTATTTAATATTCGCTGAAAACGTTGCGATTGCACTCGGTATTTCTAGAGTGATCGGAATTGATGACGATATTGCTTTTAGAGGGATGTTAAAGGCACCACCAGACTCTGGAGCAGTTGATATTGTGTCATATGTGTCAAATGGGACGAATAATATATTTGTAAATGCATTTGCAGCGAATGAACCGACATCGTCTAAAGCAATATTAAAGAAAATTGAAGAATCCGGATATGAGTATGAGTCGAAAGTTTTATTACTGAATTGCAGATCGGACAGAGTGGACCGGACGAGACAATTCGTTGAAGACTTTTTACCGAATGTGCAGTTTGATGCGCTCATTTGTACAGGGAAATCCACACAGATGGTGACCGATTTTATGAAACATAGAAATGAGACATATATTAATTTAGAAGGTAAAAGCAATGAAGACGTATTAAACGAGATATTAAACATATCAAGAAACGTCCTACTATTTTGTGTCGGTAACATTCACGGACCAGGTAAAACAATTATTCAGTATATGGAGGATTTAAAAGAATGATTGGTACAGAACTCTATTTTTCACTGTTTACAGGGGTACTATTAAGTTTACTGTTTGCTGAAAGGTTTGGTATAAGCCCGGCAGGGCTAGTCGTTCCAGGATACCTCGCACTAATATTTGACCAACCAGTCATGTTATTTTCGATTCTAATTATTAGTTGTTTGACATATATCATTGTCGACAAAGTACTCAGTAAGATCATTATTTTGTATGGTAGAAGAAAATTCTCAGCGATGATTTTAACAGCAATGGTCTTAAAATTTATATTTGATGCGTCGTTTCCATATGCACCGATACCCTATGACATGATTGAAATTACAGGGATAGGTATGGTCATCCCTGGTATAATCGCAAATACAATCCAAAGACAAGGTGTAGTCATTACGTTATCATCATCGCTATTCGTTACATTTTTAACGTATGCTCTATTAAATGTGTATAACTACGTTGTATTACTATAGTTAGGTGATTTAATAATGAAAAAACTAACACTTCAAGAAAAAATATTAAAATATATCAAACATAATAAACGTTCTAACTTAGTAATTGTACTAGTAATGCTAGTCATTAGCATTATAAGTATATACTTTGTGAATAGAACATATACACCAATCGAAGTAGAGAGTTTTGAAACAGAAAACAGTCCGACTATTTTCTACACGGGGAATTTATATTTACAAGAATATAACGACATATTTGAGTCCGAGCACTTTCTAACAAGTTTACAGGGTCCCTTATTAGAAAATGAATTATCATTTACAAATGTCGTGTTAGACAAACGAGTAAAGAATAAGAATGAGCAAATTAATGAGATACAAGACAATTACTTTACGGATTTAACATTTTTTAACAAAAATGTACCATACGTTGACCTCGTCGATGTCGAAAGAAATATCGGACTATCATTAGAAAATCCAAGTCTTGAAGACGTCGTTGAACATAATGTTGGAGAAAAGAAAATATCGTTCTTATCGTTTGTAGATAAGAGTTCAAAATTCATATCTAGTGAAATACCACAAATTAACCATGAATTAGAACCGAGTTTCTTTTTACCGAGAATTAAGCAGTTAAATAGTGATAGTGACTTAATCATAGTGAGTGTCACTTGGGGGATTCCAAACGAACGTGAAGTGACTACAAGACAAAGAGAACTTGCACACGCATTATCTGACGCCGGCGTCGATATTATTATCGGTAATAATAGCGTCGTTCAAGAAATTGAAAAATATAACGACACAGTTATTTTTTATAGTTTAGGAAACTTAGTGTCAAACGATTATATTTCAAACTATAAAAAGAGTATCGTCGTTCAACATGATATAGAGAACGATCAATTTAAAGTCACACCTGTACAATATAAACACGGCACATTAACTAAAAACAATTTAAATTTCTTTGAGCAAAAAACATTATTCCAACAAATGCCGACACACACTTCATATAAGGATGGGGAGTTTTATTTTGAACAGTAAAAAGGTACTCATTTGGATTTTACTTATCGTCGTTGTCTGTTCAATGTATATTGCGATGTTTGTTAAGCAAAATGATGAACGGTTAAGTGAATCTGAACGAAAAATTATCGAATACTATACTAAATAAGTGGCGGTTATTATAATGAAAAAACATTTTCCTTTAATTGCATTAATATTATTGTTACTGACATCAGTCGCAATATATATGGTGAAAAATAATCGAGATATGATTTCTTTAGAAAAGGACAGTTTTAAAAATGAAAAGAATGAATCATACTCCGTAACGTCAAGTGACTACCGAGCAAGCGAAGTCGGTCAAAAAATAATCGCAGACGGTGGGAACGCTGCAGATGCTGCGATAGGTGTTGCGTTTGCGTTAGCTATCGTCGAGCCGTATGCTTCGGGACTTGGCGGAGGTGGAGCGTTATTATATTACGATGGTCAAATGGAAGCACCCGATGAAATCAAATATCAGAGTATATCATCAAGCGTATATGAGCAAGGTGATTTAATCGGAATTCCTGGACTCGTTAGAGGAATGGACTACTTACAAAAAGAGTACGGCAGTATGGAAATGGAAGAAATTTTAGATTATGTCATACCTTTAGCTGAAGACGGAATTACAATCGATGCAAGATTTGCACAAAACCTCGCGTTATATAAAGAATATAATGACTTAGACAGTCCGTTTTATAAAGACGGTGAGCCAGTAGCTAGCGGTGAAAAAATCACTCAACCGGAACTTGCAGACACTTTACAATACATCCAAGCATATGGTGTCGATGCATTTTATGAAATGCTCGGTGAGAGTATGGCTGATGAGTTTGAACGTTTTAATGTCGAAGACTTCACGAATTATACTGCGACTAAAGGCGACGTATTAAGTATGGACTACCAAGGATCTACAGTATACACGCCGAGTAGCCCGCTCGGTGGAGTGTTTACGTTACAAGCGTTAGCAATCGATGAAATACTACGTGAACAAGATGGTGCGTCTTATAACTTCATACAATCTGTAAGTGACGCGAGAGATATAATGATGATCAACCGAGATATCGTGAGCGATATGGACGGTGACAGAAAGCAATATTTAGACAGATATTATATTGAAAATGAACTGAATCAATTAAACGATATCGAGAACGTCGAGTATGAAGAAAATATTAATAACAACACCACACACTTTGTCGTCGTCGACAAAGAAGGACGTATGATTAGTGCAACGAATACGTTAAATAGATATTTTGGTTCAGGTAAATATAGTAGTTTAGGATTTTACTTAAATAACTCTTTAGACAATTTTTCAAAAGATCCGATGAGTCCAAACTTCGGTGAACCAAACAAAACACCAAGGTCATATACGAGCCCTACAATTATTGTGAATGATGATGGGTATATCGGTATCGGTACACCAGGTGGAAATATGATACCGACGGTCATATCACAAATTATCATTCAGTACTTTAATAGCGATATGACATTAAAGTCTGCAATTAACCAAGGTCGATTATTTAAATCTAACGATCAAATTTATTACGAAGATTTTGCACAATTTGAATTGCTCGGTAATATCGATGAACTCGATTCACCGATTAGAAAAATTAGTTCACCGAATGAGTTCGGTAATATTCAGTCCGTCATTTATGACCGCGAAACTAAAGAAAGTCACAGATATTATGACCGAAATAATCGTTAAAGAAGGCGAAACGCCTTCTTTTTTTGTTACAATTAAACATAATAAAAGAGAGTAGGCGATTAAAATACGATATATAAAAGGAATTATATTAGTTTTAATGTTAATGCTCGTAACGTTTAACGTGGCGAATGCGAATGAAATCCAGTCGATCGATATTCACTTAAATATTAAAAAAGACGGTTCAGTTGAAGTCACAGAAACGCGTCACCAAAATATGGACGAAGGTACAGAAAATTATATCGTGTTTAATGAAGACGATATGCAAGGAGCTAAATTAACCCACTTTTCTGTAGACGGATTTAAAGAAGTAAAAGAATGGGATTCTGACTGGAATCGCGAGGAAAAAGCCGGTAAATATAGTATTTTAAATACTGATGATGGCTTTGATTTAGTGTGGGGGATTGGAGAGTATGGAGATAAGAATTATACCGTTCACTATACATTAACTAACATGGTAAAAAATTTAAAAGATGGCCAGTCCATTTACTGGGATTTCAATACATTTACAGAACTACCGACTGATGAAATGACGATGACTATCTCATCATACGAACCTTTTACTAAAGATAATGTTCGATTTTATGGATTTGGTATTGTTGGAAATATGCATTTAAAAGATGGAAATATTGTTTGGAAATCTAGTGAAGCTATGGATGGTAGTAACTATGCAACGATACTATTACAATTTGATTCAAATATATTTAATACAAATGTAAATAAAGACAAAACGTTAGAAGAAGAAAGAAATATGGCATTACATAATTCAAACTATAGTGAGGATTATTTAAATAGTAATGAAACTCTTGGACCGAAGATGAGTCTTACAGCTAAAATTTTCTCAGGATTAGCGATTACGTTTGGAAGTATCGTTGGGCTATGGACTATTTTTGGATTATGGATCGCAAATCGTAAGAAAAAGGCACGTGGCCATATTAAATCAGGGTATGCAATTAAAAATGACTTAAAAAATTCATCGACAAAAACCCCACCAGCCGTTATGAACGATTATGCAGGATACGCCTATTTACTTAATCGCTTAGACTATGCTTATTTTGAACAATTTATATCTGCATATTTAATAAAATGGCATAGAGAAAATCGTATTGAAATTGAATTTGAAGATGACTCCAAAAAATTAAATAAAAGAAATACCTCAATTATTGTAAAAGATTATGAGACAGTGAATGAGGAGTACGGTAAATATTTTGAAGAAGCATTAAAACAAATTGAAAACGAAACATATAACGGAGATTATGAGTTATTACTATGGATGATGTTTTTAAATGCGATGGATGATCATAAAGTAATCACGAAAAAGAATCTAGAAAAGTGGTTTAAAAAGAACGCAACAGATGTTTCTAAAGTTGCGGCTTATCTCGATAAGTACTCAAAAGAATATTTAAAGAAAAATGAATATATTAATATTGAAAAAGAAACAGCAGCATTTGTACCTTTTGAAATTATAGTACCAACACCTAAAGGACATGATTTAATTGAACACTTCGTTAAGTATAGTAATTACTTACAAAATGAAGATGAGAATACATGGTTAGAACGTGTTAAAAATGATGAAATTCAGACAGAAGAACTCATTTATATTTATTTACTTGGAGTAACAGATGAAATTGAATCAAGATTTAAAAAATATCATTTAAATAAATCTGAGGAGAATTATTTTTACCCAAATTACTTCTATCTCTTTAATAATACGACAAACTATATAAATACAGGACTATCAAGTGGTGGATTTAGCAGTTCTCAAGCATCTAGTGGTTTAGGTGGATCTACTGGAATGGGCGGCGGCATGGGTGCCGGCGGAGGTGGCGGTGGTGGTGCGAGATAGCACCACTTTAGTATAAGCACGTTAAAAATCATGTTATAATAATGATGATTTTTATAGAAAGAGGCACCATTATGTCAGAATTTAGTAGGGTCGATCGTCTTAAAAACGACGAACGACAAACTCCGAATGTCGGAGATCATAAACCACCAAAACCTAAGAAGAAACGTAAAACTTTAAAACGAATTATACTGATCTTACTCGCATTACTTATAATTTTTGCAGTGTTTTTTATATATAAGTTATTTAGTTTGAGCGATGATATACACGCACCTTTAAACCGTGAAACGTCATCGTATCGTAATGGTCCAGTCAGTCATTTGTCTGGAAATCCGATTTCAGTTGTCATTTTTGGAGTGGACTCAGACAGTGAACGCGGTCTAGCTGGCGGAGAACGTAGTGACGCGATTATGCTACTTTCAATTAATCCGAAGAAAAAGACGACGATGATGGTCAGTATCCCTAGAGACACTCGAACAGAAATCGTCGGTTACGGTACAGTTGAAAAAATCAACCATGCGTATGCGTATGGTGGGCCAGATATGGCAGTTGACACAGTAGAAAACTTTATGGGTGCACCAGTTGATCATTACGTCGCAATGAATATGGATAGCGTCAAGCTGTTAATTGATAGTGTCGGAGGCGTTAAAGTAAAAAGTAACGGCACGTTTACTGTAAAAGGAATCGAGTTCGTTGAAGGTGAGACGTATCATATGGACGGAGATACGGCGCTTAAATTTATTCGAAGCAGATACGAGGAAGGATCTGGTGGCGATAATGGCCGTCAAGAACGTCAACAACTCGTCTTAGAGTCACTCGCAACTAAAATGTTAAGTCCGAGCGGTCTACTTCACATGAACACAGTGTTTGATACGTTAGGAGATAACGTTAAAACAGATTTATCTTCTAGAGAAATTAGTTTAATGGCACTTCGTTATTACGGAGCGAAAAACAATATTGAAAAGTATCAACTCGAAGGCGAAGACGTCGTTTTAGAAGACGGGTTATGGTACTTTATCCCAAATACAGAAAGTTTTTATGACATACAATCTAAGTATTTAGAAAATCTAGAATTACAATAAAGCGTGGATTCACGCTTTATTTTTATATAAAAGAGGTGACACGATGTTAGACGTATTAGAAGAAGTCGAACGCCCCGATAGTAGTCTCAGTTTAAGGTACGTGCGTGACGTGTTCTTTGTGACGTTAAACGCAGGGAAAATGTTACTTGAAAATGGTGCAGAGACGTACCGCGTCGAAGACACGATGGAGCGTATTGCAAAACATTACGGGGTTGAAAACGTTCAAGTATTCGTCGCGACGACTGTGATTATATTGTCGATGAACGACTACGGATTATCTCAACAAATCCGAATTTTAACACGTAACAATAATTTAGAAAAAGTCGTCAATATAAACGAATTATCACGACAAATAATTACAAATGGGATGACGATTCAACAAGCGAAAAGTGCGCTCGATGATATTAGCGCTTCACGAACATTCCCATTATGGATGGTCGTCTTATTCGGTGGGGTTGCTGCGTCTATGTTTTTATTTATGTTTAACGGATCGATTAAAGACTTACCGATAACGTTATTTGCAGGTGCTTTAGGTGTATTAGTCACTGAATGGATTCAGCGTTATACAAAAATTAAGTTTTTCACAGAAATACTTGCTGCGTTTTTAATCGCCTTATTTGCGGTTGTTTACGTGCGTTATAGTTTCGGAGTGAATATCGATACGATTATTATCGCGTCAGTGATGCCACTCGTCCCGGGGGTGCCAATTACGAATGCACTTCGTGAATTAATACGCGGACACTTTTTAGCAGGGACGATGAAAGGCGTTGAAGCGGGACTTACTGCGATTGCGATCGGTGCCGGTGTTGGAACGGTGTTTCTCATATTATAGGAGGTGAAATGAGTATGGTGTTTCTCGCACAATTTATTTTAAGTTTCTTTGCATCATTTAGTTTCGGGATCATGTTTAACATACCGAGGCGTCACCTCGTTGCGAGTGGACTCACAGGAGCACTCGGATGGGTGATGTATTACTTTTTAAGTCAGACGATTGGTATTGAACCACTCATTTCAAACTTCGTTGCGGCAATTACGATGACGAGCACAGCGATATTTTTTACGAAACGACTTCAAGCACCACTCATCGTATTTGTAACGTGCGGACTAATACCGTTAGTTCCTGGAGGTAAAGCGTACGAATCAGTACGTGCAGTCGTAGAAAATGATAATTTAGCTGCGCTAGATTCAGGATTTCAAGCGGCACTTATCGCATTATCAATTGCGATGGGAATCATCATAACTGAAATGATGTATGAACTATTTACCATTATAAAAAGAAAGGTCTCAAACCGATGAAACTCGTATTATATACATCACCAAACTGTAAGTTATGTGAAGATGCGAAGCTCCAGTTAAATATTGCGTTAGAATCATTTAAAGACGTTGAAGTGAGTGAAGTCGATATTACGTCAGACGACACGTTACATGAACGATTTTTAATTCGTGTGCCAGTTGTGATGCACGAGGAAAAAGTCGTACAAGAGGGGATTATCGACTTTTTTACGATTCATGAATATATTGAAGAGGCGAAATAGTGATTCATCCCTTAATCATTTAAAATATATGTAAATAACGATATAATTAAGAGAGTGTATATTTTTATTTGGAGGATCTCAATGAAACAGACAATTAAGGATGTAGAACTTAAAGGGAAGACAGTACTCGTACGTGCAGATTTTAACGTACCGTTACAAGACGGTGAAATTACGAACGACAAGCGTATTAAAGCAGCACTACCGACGATACAATACATAATAGACGCAGGTGGTAAAGTCGTCTTATTCTCACATTTAGGACGTGTAAAGACAGAAGAAGACTTAGAAGAGTTATCACTATTACCAGTTGCGAAACGTTTAAGCGAACTGTTAGATAAAGACGTATTCTTTGTCAACGCGACTCGCGGTGAAGAATTAGAATCTTCGATTGAAGACTTAAACGAAGGAGACGTGTTACTCGTAGAGAACACGCGCTTTGAAGATTTAGATGGTAAAAAAGAAAGCAAAAACGATCCAGAGCTCGGTAAATATTGGGCGTCACTCGGAGACGTATTTGTCAACGACGCATTCGGAACAGCACATAGATCTCATGCATCAAACGTTGGGATTTCTGAACATTTACCTGCTGTGTCAGGATTTTTAATCGAAAAAGAAATCGACTTCTTAGGAGAAGCGGTATTAAATCCAAAACGTCCGCTCGTTGCGATTTTAGGTGGCGCAAAGGTGTCAGATAAAATTACAGTGATTGAAAGCTTACTTGAAAAAGCAGATAAAATTTTAATCGGTGGTGGGATGGCGAACACGTTTTTACGTGCTCAAGGCTATGACACTGGAAAGTCACTCGTTGAAGAGGATAAACTTGACCTCGCAAAATCTCTTCTTGAAAAAGGAAAAGATAAGCTCGTATTACCGGTTGACGTCGTTGCAGCTAAAGAATTTAGTAACGACAGTGAGCACGCTGTAAGAGACGCTTCAGAGATTGAAGCAGATGATATGGCATTAGACGTTGGTCCAAAAACAGTAGAATTGTTTGAAGAAGTTTTAAAGGATGCGAAAACAGTCGTATGGAATGGACCGATGGGTGTGTTTGAAATGTCTAATTTCGCACAAGGTACGATTAAAGTATGCGAATCACTCGCGAAACTAGAAGACGCGATTACGATTATCGGTGGCGGAGATTCTGCAACAGCAGCTGAACAACTCGGCTTTGAAGAAGACTTCTCACACATTTCTACAGGTGGCGGAGCGTCACTCGAATTTTTAGAAGGTAAAGAATTACCAGGAATCAAAGCATTAAATGATAAGTAAGGAGATAGTTATGCGTACACCATTTATTGCAGGAAATTGGAAGATGCACAAAACAGTTAGTGAAGCAGAAGCATTTTTAAAAGAATTATTAACGAAAGATTTACCAAGCGGAGTCGATGCTGCGATTTGTGCACCGTTTATTCATCTCGATAGACTCGTTCAAGCGACGAACGACAAAGTCGGAATCGGTGCAGAGAACGGACACTTTGAAGAACAAGGTGCGTTTACTGGAGAAGTATCGATTGATAGTTTAAGTGACTTAGGTGTGGACTACGTCATTATCGGTCACTCTGAACGCCGTGAAATGTTTAACGAGACAGATGAATCTGTGAATAAAAAAGTGTTAAAAGCGTTAGAAAAAGACGTCGTACCGATTGTATGTTGCGGTGAAACGTTAGAAGAGCGCGAAAATGAGACGTATATTGAGAAGATTACGACGCAAATTAAAGCAGCTTTTAAAGAGATAGATGCTGAAGACGCTAAAAAAATCGTCGTTGCGTACGAGCCGATTTGGGCGATTGGTACAGGTAAAAGTGCGACGAGTGAAGACGCAAACAAAATGTGTCAACTCGTTCGTGAAACGATTGAAAAAATATTTAATACAGACGTCAGTGAAGCGGTACGTGTTCAGTATGGTGGATCAGTTAAACCTGAAAACATTAAAGAGTATATGAGTGAACCACATATTGACGGCGCACTCGTCGGTGGAGCGTCACTTGAAGTTGAAAGTTTTGTCGCGCTTTTAGAAGGTGCACACAATGCATAAACCGGTCGGTTTAATTATTTTAGATGGATTCGGTTGCCGAAAAGAAACGTTCGGTAACGCTGTAAAACAAGCGCATAAACCAAACTTTGACCGTTACATGAGTGATTATCCCAATAACCGATTAGTCGCATGTGGCGAAGACGTCGGACTTCCAGCAGGTCAAATGGGGAATTCCGAAGTCGGACACTTAAATATCGGCGCAGGCCGTATCGTATACCAAAGCTTAACACGCATTAATAAATCGATAGAATCAAAAGAGTTTTATAAAAACAAAGCGCTAAACGAAGCGATTGACCACGCGTTAACAAATGACAGTACGCTCCATATTATGGGGTTACTGTCTGACGGTGGCGTGCATTCTCATTACAATCATATGTTTGAAATTATAAAACTCGCAAAAGAAAAAGGCGTTAAGCGCGTTTACGTACACGGATTTTTAGATGGCCGTGACGTCGATCAGCAATCTGCTCTCACTTATATCGATGAAGCAGAAAGACAGTTTGAAGCGATAGGTCTCGGTGAATTTAAGACGATTTCAGGACGATATTATGCGATGGATAGAGACCGTCGTTATGAGCGTACAAAAAAGACACACGACGCGATTCACTACGGTGCAGGACCGTTATTTAAAACGGCACGTACCGGAGTAGAGCGTGCGTATGAGGCTGAGATTTACGACGAATTTGTTTCGCCGTTTATCGTCGGACAAAAAGAACGATTTTTAAAAGATAACGATTCGATGATCTTTTATAACTTTAGACCAGACCGTGCAGTTCAATTATCTAAAGTGTTTGCTGAAAAAGATTTTGATGAGTTTTTAATCGAGCCATTTGAAAACGTAAAATTTACGACGTTTACGAAATATGATGATAGCATCGACGCGAGTATCGTGTTTGAAAAAGAAGATTTAATCAATACGATCGGTGAAGTCGTTTCAAATGCTGGTATGAGTCAGTTGCGTATTGCAGAAACTGAAAAGTATCCACACGTCACGTACTTTATGTCAGGTGGCCGTCACGAAGAATTTAATAACGAAGAGCGCATTCTCGTGAACTCGCCAAAAGTCGCAACGTATGACTTAAAACCTGAGATGAGTGCGTACGAAGTAAAAGATAAAGCGATTAATCGTCTTAAAAAAGGCAACTTAGACATGATGATTTTAAACTTCGCAAATCCAGATATGGTCGGACATAGCGGAATGTTAGAACCGACAATTAAAGCAGTTGAAACAGTAGATGAATGTCTCGGAGAAATTGTCGATGAGATTATCTCTCAAGGTGGTGTTGCAGTAATTACTGCAGACCACGGTAACGCAGATGAAGTCGTACAACTAAACGGTGAACCGATGACAGCACATACGACAAACGATGTTCCGGTCATCGTGACAAAAAAAGGTGTAAATGTAACGAGTGGTCGACTTGCAGATTTAGCACCGACAGTGTTAGATTTATTAGGTATAGATCAACCAAAAGAAATGACGGGTAAAACTTTATTACAATAAATAATTATAAAATAAAAGGAGATAAACCATGCCTAAAATTATTGATATTTATGCGCGTGAAGTATTAGATTCAAGAGGAAATCCAACAGTTGAGGTTGAAGTATTAACTGAAAGTGGTGCATTTGGACGTGCAATCGTTCCGTCTGGTGCATCAACAGGTGAACATGAAGCGGTTGAATTACGCGACGGTGATGACCGTTACTTAGGTAAAGGTGTACAACAAGCAGTAGAAAACGTAAACGATATTATCGCACCAGAAATTATCGAAGGCGAATTTTCAGTGCTTGAGCAAGTATCATTAGATAAAGTACTCATCGCATTAGATGGTACAAAAAATAAAGCGAAACTCGGTGCGAACGCAATTTTAGGTGTGTCAATGGCAACTGCACATGCTGCAGCAAACTACTTAGGCCAACCACTATATAAATACTTAGGTGGATTTAACGCGACAGAACTTCCAGTGCCGATGATGAACATCATCAACGGTGGAGAGCATGCAGACAACAACGTAGACATTCAAGAATTTATGATCATGCCAGTTGGTGCGAAAACATTTAAAAAAGCTTTACAAATGGGTACGGAAGTATTCCACGAGTTAAAGAAAGTGTTACAAGATAAAGGACTTCAAACAGCAGTTGGTGACGAAGGTGGATTTGCACCGAACTTAGACTCAAACGAAGAAGCACTTGAAACGTTAATTACTGCAATTAAAGGTGCAGGATTTACTCCAGGTGAAGATATTGTACTTGCGATGGACGTTGCATCTAGTGAGTTTTACAATGCAGAAACAAAAACGTACGAATTAAAAGGTGAAGGTAAATCATTCACAGCTTCAGAACTTGTGGATTGGTATATTCAGTTATGCGATAAATATCCGATCATTTCAATTGAAGACGGGTTAGATGAAAACGACTGGGACGGCCATAAAGAGTTAACAGAAAAATTAGGCTCTAAAGTACAACTTGTTGGGGATGACCTATTCGTTACGAACACTGAAAAACTTGAAAAAGGTATCGAAGAAGGCGTCGGTAACTCTATTTTAATTAAAGTAAACCAAATCGGTACGTTAACTGAAACATTCGAAGCAATCGAAATGGCAGCGCGTGCAGGATACACATCAGTCATTTCACACCGTTCAGGTGAAACAGAAGATACGACAATTGCAGACATCGCTGTAGCGGTAAACGCAGGTCAAATTAAAACAGGTGCACCGTCACGTACAGACCGCGTTGCGAAATACAATCAGTTACTAAGAATCGAAGACGAATTATATGAAACTGCCATTTACAAAGGTAAGGATGCGTTCTTTAACTTACGCTAATTATGTAGTTGATTACGGTATCATTTACTGATATAATATGTAACGATATAGCAAGTAGGGGGAACACGCGATGTATACAGCTTTAATCGTATTACTGATCATTGTGTGCATTTCACTTATCGCGGTCGTTTTACTCCAGTCAGGTAAGAGTGCTGGACTATCAGGAGCAATAAGTGGTGGTGCAGAACAGCTCTTTGGTAAACAAAAAGCAAGAGGTATGGATTTAATATTACACAGAACGACAGTTGTTTTATCTGTCATGTTCTTTTTAATAATGATTCTATTAACATATGTCAGTTAATACTACACGCCGGGGTGTTTAATCACCTCGGCGTTTTATTGTTTTCGTCGTTCTTTATCTTCTAATATATATCTCGTACAATAGATGTAAGGAGTGGTACGAATGAAAGTAAGAATGCCTGGAAATTTTGCGTTCAGTGAAGGTACGAAAGACTATGCGGTACTTTTACTTCACGGATTTACAGGAAATACGTCAGACGTGCGACAACTCGGACGATTTTTAGAGAAGAACGAAGTTCCGAGCTACGCATTTAACTATGAAGGGCATACTGAAAGTCCAGAAAATATATTAAAATCGTCACCATATGTATGGTATAAACAAGCAATCGATAAGTATGACGAGCTAAAAGAATCATATGACAAAGTATTTGTCGTTGGTCTATCGATTGGTGGAGTGTTTGCGTTAAAGTTATCGATGGACCGTGACGTTGAAGCGGTGGCAACGATTTGTTCACCGATGACGCTAAAAACAGAAAGTGAATTACTTAATAACTTTAAAATATACGCTGAGATGTTTAAAAAACGTTTTGAACATAAAGAAGACGGGCAAATTAAAAGAGAGTTAGAAAGTTACACCGATGCATCGATTTTTACAGATATTAAGAAGATTATAGGAAGTACGAGAGATCGTCTCGGAGAAGTGACAGAACCGATATTTGTCGCTCAAGGTAAACTCGATGATGTGATCGATATAAATAGTGCTGAAATAATCATCGATGAAGTCGGCAGTGACGATAAAGTAGTAAAATACTATGAAAACTCTGGTCACGTTTTAACGATTGACAAAGACAAAGAAGAATTATTTGAAGATTATTACGCGTTTTTAAACCGTAATTTATAGGAGGACTTATTCATGAGAGATTTTAAAGACGAAGTGTTAGCAATAATTGATCGTGATACGTATACACCGATGACAACTGAAGCGTTTGAAAGTGAACTAGATATTCACGACGCAGAAGATTTTAAAGCACTCATTAAAGCTTTAGTCTCTCTTGAAGAGTCGGACATTATACGTCGCACAAAGAAGAATAAGTACGTCAAAGTTGTAACGGCAAAAGTCGTTAAAGGTACGCTATCTATGCATAAGCGTGGATTTGCATTTTTACGCCCGGAAGAAGAAGGAGTAGATGACGTATTTATTCCACCAAATGAAATTAACGGCGCATTAGACGGAGACACTGTACTCTGTACGGTAGAAGAGTCGATGCGTGGTGAGAATCATGAAGGTCGCGTCGTAAAAATTATCGAACATAACGTGACAAAGCTCGTCGGTAAATATGAAGGGTCAAAAGGATTCGGATTCGTCGTACCGGATTCCCTTACGTATAATACGGATATTTTTATCCCAAGTGGGCAAAATTTAGGTGCAGTTTCTGGACATAAAGTACTCGTTGAAATTACGAAATTCCCTAAAAATAACACCGATAATCCGGAAGGTCATATTACTAAGATTCTCGGACATGAAAATGATCCGGGTGTCGATATTTTATCTATCGTATATAGTCACGGTATTGATATCGACTTTAGTGATGACGTCCTCGAACAAGTCGAAAACATTCCAGACCACGTACTTGAAGAAGAAAAGAAAGGTCGCGTCGATTTAACGAAGCAAATGACGATTACAATCGACGGAGAAGACGCAAAAGACTTAGACGATGCGATTTCTGTTGAAAAGTTAAGTAACGGAAACTACGAGTTAACAGTAAGTATTGCAGACGTATCACACTACGTAAAAGAAGGGACACCGCTCGATAAAGAAGCATATAACCGAGCGACGAGTGTCTATTTAGTCGACCGAGTGATACCGATGTTGCCGCATAAATTATCAAACGGTATATGCTCGTTAAATGAAGGTGTCGAGCGACTGGCGATGACGTGTCAGATGGAAATCGATACGAATGGAACAGTCGTAAATCATCGTATTTTTGAAAGTGTCATTCAGTCAGACAAACGTACGACATACACAGCAGTCAATAAAATATTAGAAGAAGACGATGAAGCGACAAAAGTCGCACATGGTGAAATTACGGACATGATTATCCATGCGGGTGAACTTGCTAAAATATTACGTCGCAAACGCGATAAGCGTGGAGCGTTAGACTTTGATTTTAACGAAGCGCAAATTATCGTTCAACGTGACGGCACGCCTGAAGATATCGTTTTACGTAACCGCGGAAAAGGTGAGAAGTTAATCGAAGAATTCATGCTCGTATCGAACGAGACGATCGCTGAAAACTTTCACTGGCTTGATTTACCGTTTATTTACCGCATTCACGAAGATCCAAAAGAAGATAAACTTCGTCAATTCTTTGAGATGTTAACGAGCTTTGGTATTTTCGTGAAAGGTAAAGGGAATAAAATTCACCCAAACGCTTTACAAGAAATTTTAGATGAGGTGAAAGATACACCTGAAGATACAGTGATTTCGATGATGATGTTACGTTCGATGCAACAAGCGAAATATTCATATCAATCACTCGGACATTTCGGATTATCAACAGAATTTTACACGCACTATACAGCGCCGATTCGTAGATATCCGGATTTAATGGTACACCGACTAATCCGTACGTATTTAATCGAAAAAGATACGAGCAGAGAAACGATTCAAAAATTTAAAGAAAAGTTACCGGAAATTGCGTCGCATTCATCTGAACGTGAACGCCGAGCAGTAGATGCTGAACGCGATACGAACGACCTCAAAAAAGCAGAATATATGCAGCAACATATTGGAGAACGATTTGAAGGAGTTATATCAGGTGTCATGAACTTCGGGATGTTCGTTGAACTACCGAATACAGTCGAAGGGCTCGTTCATATGAACAACTTAGGCGACGACTATTATAACTATAACGAACGTATGATGGCGTTAATCGGTGAACGCACAGGGAAAGTCTTTAGAATGGGCGATAAAGTAGAAATCGAAGTTGAAAACGTCAATATCGCAGAGCGTTTAATCGATTTTACAGTCGTCGGAATAACACCGCGCAAAAAAGTAAAAGAAGAACAAAAAGACAAACAAAAGCCGAAATATATCGATTCAAATGGTCGTAAAAAAGATAAAGTGAGAGACCAAACGAAAAAACCGAAAGGCAAAAAGCCATTCTATAAAAGTGCGCCGAAAAGAAATAGAAAGAGGAAGTAAATGATATGAAGAAACATCACGGAAAAGTACTCGCTCAAAACAGAAAAGCAAGTCATGATTATATCATTGAGGATACGATTGAAGCGGGGATCGTATTAAAAGGTACAGAAATCAAATCGATTCGTAAAGGGTCAGTTAGTTTACAAGACGCATTTTGCCGTGATTTTAAAGGTGAAATGTTCGTCTATAACATGCACATCGCCCCTTACGAAGAAGGAAATAGATTTAACCACGACCCGTTAAGACAGCGAAAGTTACTGCTCCATAAAGCACAGATCGACCGACTGATCGGTTACTTGCATAATCCAGGTCATGCACTCATTCCACTTAGACTATACATTAAAAACGGAGTATGTAAAGTGCTGATTGGATACGCAAAAGGTAAAAAGAAATACGATAAGCGTCACGACTTAAAACAAAAACAAATGAAACGAGATATCGACCGTGCGCTAAAAGAGAGAAACCAGTAACTTGAAATAAAAAAGCGAATAATGATATAATAATCATTACGCAAATAAACGGGGACGTTCTGGATTCGACAGGGGTTATTGAGCACTTTAAGCGTGTCGGAGGTTTCGACTTCGATATCAACGATACTCAGTTATAATAACTGGCAAAAATAACAATCTCGTAGCTGCATAATTTCAGCTACATCGTCTCGTACGTTTTCTTGTGACCTACTGAGACGATTCAACTTTAGCAAGATATACTAGAAGTCTTCTGTCTGCAGACTTCTAGAAGAACTTAATCAGACTAGCATGAATTGTGGAACGTTCTCTTCCGGCGTTCATGCGAAACTTTAATTGAGAACTACACACGTAGAAAGAAGTGTAGCAAGATCCTTGGACGCGGGTTCGACTCCCGCCGTCTCCATATATTTTTACATCAATGAGATTACTTCACGAATAGTAGGTTAATCTCATTTTTTATTTTAAAAAAGATTGACGTTTAATTCGCATAAAAGTATAATTAGTAATATCAATTTTATAAATATATTATGATAAAGAAAGTAGG
The DNA here is from genome assembly GCF_000438455.1 of Nosocomiicoccus massiliensis. GTDB lineage: Bacteria > Bacillota > Bacilli > Staphylococcales > Salinicoccaceae > Nosocomiicoccus > Nosocomiicoccus massiliensis. Next base: position 912 of record NZ_CAVG010000142.1, on the reverse strand, counting down.
AATAAACTTGAAAAATAAATTATTAGTATCATCCCTAACACTCGCAGCAACTTCGATATTAATAGCGTCACCAATTATTGCGGCAGTACACCAAAGTGCTGAATCTGAGGCGAAAGTTACCTTTACTGCACCAGAAGATACTCCAGAAATTTTAGACCCTGAAACTTTAGAACCACAAACTCCTGAAGATGGTGATGTAACAAATAATAAAGGACCATTATCATTAGACTTTGTATCTAATATCGACTTTGGTTCTCATGAGATTCCGGTATCAGCCGAAACGTATGAAGCTGTTACAGAGAAACCATTCATTCAAGTTACAGACCGCCGTGGTACTGGACAAGGATGGAGTGTAAGTGCACAAGCTTCTAACTTTGAACAAAATGGTCAAAATACTTTAAATGATTCAACAATCACATTTTCAAATGGTGAAAGTGCATCTCCATTAGAAGGCTTAGAAGCACCAGTAGTTCAACAAAATATTGTATTAACAACAGGTGGAGATAGTGCTCCAGTTGTTGAAGCAGCAGGCCGTGGTGAAAATGAAAGTATTTCTAATGCTCAAGGTTTAGGTACATGGGTTATTAGATGGCTAAAAGGTGAAGGTAACGATACAAATGAAAAAGTTAAATTATCGGTACCACAAGGGCAAGCTTCAGCAGGGGAACATACTTCAACAATTACATGGACTCTATATGACGGACCAGGTAATAACTAATTTTAAACGTATATAATTTATAACCCTGAACATGCACGTTCAGGGTTTTTCTTTAGGAGAATAGTGTATGAAAAGAATTAAATTATTATTAATTTCTGTATTTGTTTTATTTAATTTAATCCCAACTACTGTATACGCAAATGAAGAAGTACCTTACTCATTACGAGCAATTCCTTCTGAAAATCAAGTCGATG
>NZ_CAVG010000141.1 GCF_000438455.1 Nosocomiicoccus massiliensis | reverse complement strand
AGTGAAATTAGTAACTTAAGATTAATGAATTATTGAGTTTAGTGGGGGACATATTGGTGCGAAGTTGGGAAAGTCTAATGCATATATATGGAAACGTAACATTAAATACTAATGCTGATTATGCAGCTTACTACAGATTTTATGAAATACATGATGGTGCTAATTTTACCGTAAACGCAGAGAATAACGGTCTTCATTCAAGAAATAACTCTAAAGGAAGTTTTGAATTAAATGGTATACGATTAGGAAACGATGCAGTTGCCATTATTACTGCGTCTGGATCAGCATTATACTCTGGTGGTGATTATCAAAAATATGTAGAAGCTGGTTCGAATAGTACATTACAATTAACTTCACATAATAAGAATGCAGTTGAATTTATTGATTCAAAAGATTTTTTTATAACTGCTCATCAAGATGGAGAAATCATTTTAAAGAGTGCGGATAGTCCATTTAAATCAGCTGGAGTTGGGACTGTAACTATTGATGATTATGGGAAGTTAATTATGGAGAAGACTGGACAAAATAATGCGCCAGTTTTTGATACTAGAAATAGCATTACAATTAATATTTACTATCCAAACTCGGTAGATTTTATCAATCATAATGGTCCGATATTTTACTCTAATAATGCTAATAAGGACTTTAATATTAAGCACAGTAGTATAGAGGGCTATAGAAATAACATAGATAAACCCGACTATAAAACACCAGCACTTAACGGAGATTTCTCGATGAGAGGAAATATAACAAATGCCAGTTCTTCAATTACAAAAGTTGTCCCTGATTTTAATGAATCATTCAAGTCATCAAACATGAGAATGAGATTTTCAGGAAGTATTGAAGCACCACTTAAAGTAAACGAACCTGTGAATGATGAAAGTACAGAAATTACAGGTGATGGCCATCCAAATAGTAAAATTAAAATGCTTAATACACGAACGAAAAAAGTTTATGAGACGACAAGTGATAGTAATGGTAAATTTACGTTTAAAAATATACCTATTGGAGACCTTCAAGCTGATGATAAGTTAGTGTTCTCAACGATTGTCGATAAGTATGAAGTTAAAGGTGCAGAAATAATTGTTCAAGGAACAATTATTGAATTGTTACCAGTAAAAAATCTATTATTTGAAAATACGATCATAGATAATACTGAAGAAAAGATTATTCATAGAACTGAACCTACACAGGAAGTTAATGTTCATAGTACAAAAAAAGGTGGGTTCTCCGTGAATGTGTATAGTAAGTCTCCACTTACACATACAAATGGAAAAGATCAATTAGAAAATTCTCTATACTTTGTTAGGAATGGAGAGTTTAATCTAATCGAAGGTGAAAATAATCGTCAAATTATTGGTAATAAAGAAAATGCTGAAAAATCAGGAGACAATTATAAATTTACCTTTGGTAAAGATGAAGGCATTCTGATTCGAACGAATCCAGTTAAAGCAACGATTGGTGAATATAAAGCGACACTAGTCTGGACTTTAACAGATGGACCTTAAAGTATAGATTAAGAAGGAAAGGTATTAAAATGGTTATAAACTAAATAAACGATAAACGATATATTTAACGTTTGAAATAAAGAGGCATTCGGAGAATAATGTTAGGATTTATAGATTATTCTTTAAATAACAAGATAGCCTCCTAACACGTAGAAAGAAGTGTAGCAAGATCCTTGGACGCGGGTTCGACTCCCGCCGTCTCCAAATATTACCTACAGCTCGTAAGAGTTGTAGGTTTTTTTGTGTTCAAAAACTGAGCATTTATTGCATAATCATGAAATTTATTTTATAATACTAACAAGTCAGACAAGTTAAAGCGTTTACATTAAGGAGGAGAATTATGAATAAGAGATTTACTTTTATTGCGGTTATAGCGTCTCTACTACTCATATTAAGTGGATGTAACTTTAAGAAAAAAGAAATTTACAACATAGCGACAGCATCAACGGGTGGTACGTATTATCCGATTGGTGTCGGTATGGGACAACTTTGGACAGAACATTACCGCGATCAAAATATTAAATTTAACGGTCAATCTTCAGCAGGATCTGTTGAGAATATAGACTTACTTAAAAATGGTGAAGCAGATTTAGCTATTTTACAAAACTTAATTTCTACGCAAGCGACTGAAGGGACAGGGATTTATGAGGATAATGCTTATGAAGACTTACGTTCAATCGGTATGATTTGGCCAAACGTAGAACATTTTGTGCTAATGAATAGTAAAGTTGAAACCGGTAACATCTCTGACATCGAAGGAAATTCATTCTCTGTTGGACCGCAAGCGAGTGGTACTGAACAGTCTACGATTACGATGATGCAAGGTATCGGTCTTACAAAAGATAATATTAGACCTGAATACTTAGGATATGATGAAACAGTTTCAGCAATGCGTGATGGTCGACTTGACGGAGGTTCTTTACCAGCAGGGACACCTGTTTCTGCAGTGACTGACATGTTTGCGAGTAACGTAAAAGCGTCTATTTTAGAAGTAACAGACGAACAATTAGAAGAAATTAACAACGTAGTAAGTGCATGGTATTTATATACGATTGAAGCAGGAACGTATCCAAAACAAGATAAGGATATTCAAACGATTGCACAACCAAATATTTTAGTTACAACAACACATATGGATGAAGAACTCGTGTATAACCTTACGAAGATTTTATTTGAGAACAGAGAATTTATGATTGGTGTTCATAACTCTGCGAGAGAGATGAGTATCGAAACTGCATTAGACGGTTTATCAACACCGCTTCACGCAGGGGCCTACAAATATTTTAAAGAGCAAGGTATTGAAATCGACGAAAAACTAATACCAGAAGAAGCGAAGGAGTGATATAAATGAGTAAAGATTTAAACATTCAAACAGATCAAACTGAATTGACTCCAGAAGAGGAGAGAATGGAGCGTTTAAAAGGAACACCGTCTATTATCGCATCTATTGTTGCGGTAATTATTTCACTTTTCGTGTTAGTCGCTTCGAGCTTTTTAAACATTCAAGAGTTTTATAGAAACACGATTTTTATAATGCTCATTACGATCCTTGCATTTTTCCTATATCCGAATAACAAGAAAGATAAAACTGCAAAATTCGGGGTAGTCGATGTATTTTGGATTATACTCACAATTGCATCTTTTGGTTACATACTTTTTGCATATACGGATTTACACGTCAACCGTATGTCACAGGCACATACGATGGACTACGTGTTCGCGATACTTTGTATCGTTGTATTATTTGAAATTACAAGACGTGCAATCGGTTGGTTTATACCGATACTCAGTATATTTGCAATGGTTTACGCTGTATACGGAGTGTATTTCCCGATTGACTTTGCACACTCTGGATTTAGTTTAAAACGACTGTTATTTAGAATATACATGACGTCTTCAGGTATTTTCGGTAACACGTTATCGATTGCGTCAACGTACATTGTACTATTCGTAATATTTGGAGCGTTCTTAAGTGCGAGTGGAGCGAGTAGATTATTTAACGACCTTGCGCTTGCGATTGCGGGTCAGCGTCGTGGGGGTCCTGCACAAGTTGCTGTATTAACGAGTGCATTAACAGGAACATTAAACGGTAGTGCGGTTGCGAACGTTGCAACGACAGGTGCGTTTACAATTCCACTGATGAAAAGTATCGGTTTAAAACCAAGGTTTGCCGGTGGGGTTGAAGCGGCTGCATCTACTGGAGGAATGATCATGCCTCCGATTATGGGTGCCGCGGCATTCATCATGGCTGGATTTTTAGGAGTGCCTTATACTGTCATCGTTATTGCAGGTATAATTCCAGCATTACTTTACTATATCGCGCTAATTTTTGCAGTGGATACTGAAGCAAAGAAACAAGGGTTAAAAGGGATTAGTAAAGATAATATTCCTGATGTAAAAGCAGTGTTAATCGAACGTGGTGCATTACTCTTACCGATCATCGTCGTGTTTGCAGTGTTATTAATGGGACGAACAGCGATATTTGCAGGGTTTGCGGGTATCATTGCTTCAATTATCGTGTCATACTTAACGAAAGATAAATCAAATAGAATTACATTGCCAAGATTATTTGTCGCATTACGTGAAGGGGCAATTGGATCTATTCAAGTTGCGATTGCGTGTGCGGTTGTAGGTATCATTATCGCAGTTGTTTCAATGACAGGTGTCGGTTCGATGCTCGCTTATAACGTGATTGATCTTGCTGGAGGAAACCTTTTCTTAATCCTCGTCATGGTTATGATTACATGTATTGTATTAAGTTTTGGATTACCTTCTACAGCGTTATATATCGTCGTTGCAGTAACAGCTGCACCGGCATTAGTTCAAGCAGGTGTATCACCACTTGCAGCACACTTCTTTGTGTTCTACTTTGGAGCGATGTCAAACGTCACACCACCAGTAGCTCTTGCTGCATATACAGGAGCGGGCATTGCGAACGCCGATCCAGTAGAGACATCTTGGACAGCGTTACGACTGGCATTACCAGGGTTTATTATCCCGTTCATTATCGCGTATGATCCGATTATATTATTAGACGCGGGAGATGAAGGGCTGAACTACGTCAGACTCGTATTCGTACTTCTAACTGCTTTCGTCGGAATTTATGCGCTAGCAATAGGTCTAGGTGGATTCTTAAAAACAAGATTAAACATCGTAGAGAAAGTATTGTTTGTTGTAACTGCGTTATTACTCATTACAACTCATTCGCTAACTGATGTAGTCGGAATTGTATTATTCGCTCTTCTAGTAGCGTTCCATATTATAAAAAGTAAAAGAACAGCAGGAGTTGCGTAGGTGAATGACTCAAGTAGACAAAGTGTATAATAACTTATTAGAACATATTGAAACAGGAGCTTATCAATTAAATGATAAGCTTCCTTCTCAATATGCACTCAGTAAACAATATGATGTAAGTCGAGCGACGATTCGTGAAGCATTAACACGACTCGAGTCTTTGAATTATATCGTTACTCATCAAGGGCAAGGAAGCTTTGTAATTAATACGAGTGTTGCGCCTTTACTTAGTAAACATGCATATGAGGAATTCGATGAAAGACAGCTCTATGATTTATTAGAAATTAGAACGATCATTGAAGTTGAAGCAGCAGCGTTAAGTGCGAGAAGACGAACGACAGATGATCTAAAAAACATTAAAGATGCATTAAATCATTTCGAAAATATTACGATTAATGACGAGGATGTAGGTGTTGAAGCGGATTATAGATTCCACGAAGCGATTATTATATCGACTAAAAACGAATATTTAATTCAAACGTTTCGAAATTTTAAAGAGATTCATGTTAAAGCACTGACATATTCTTTAAAAATGAACTTAAATCGTCCAAGAAAACGTCAAAGCGTTTATAACGAACACCGAGATATTTACAATGCGATATTCAATCAAGACGAAGAGAGAGCAAGTGCATATATGAAACAACACCTAGAGACGATGCGGTTAAAACTAGGTGATCCGAGAGTTGAGTGATGATATGAATGATTCAATAATTAAAGAGCTAAAAAATATATTTAAGTCGCGACTACTATTAGAAGTAGATGACCGAGTGTCCTATAGCTATGATGCTTCTTTTGGTCAGTATATGCCAGATGCAGTTGTTCAAGTGTTATCGACAGAAGAAGTCGTTAAAGTTGTAAACATTGCAAAAGAGCATAACATTCCGCTATACCCTAGAGGTGCAAGTTCAAGTTTATCTGGAGGGCCACTTCCTGTCCATAAAGGAATCGTGTTAGATTTTTCTCAATGGGATGACACACTTGAAATTTACCCTGAGGACTTAATTGTAAAAGTAAGTCCAGGCGTCATCACAGATAGAATACACGAACTCGCAAATCAACATAACTTAATGTATGCACCTGATCCTTCATCCTCTAGAATTTGTACAATTGGTGGAAATTTAGCGGAAAACGCTGGCGGTCCACGCGGTGTAAAATACGGAGTGACAAAAGACCATGTGTTAGGATTAGAAATAGTCACTGCAAATGGCGACGTTGTAAAAACAGGTGGTAACACAGTTAAAAACGTAACGGGATATGATTTGACAAAGCTAATCATAGGGTCCGAAGGTACGTTAGGAATTATTACTGAAGCAACATTACGGCTAATACCTAAACCAGAAGATACACTAACAGCAATGGTAATTTTTGAAGACATTGTAGTCGCTGGAGAGTCGATTTCAAAAATTTTATCATCTGGTATTCATCCGTCAAAAATGGAGATTCTAGACAAGAACTCGATTAACAGAGTCGAAGACTTTAGACAATTAGGACTCCCAAGAGACGCAGATGCAATACTATTAATCGAAGTTGATGGTAACAAAAAAGTATTACACGATGAACTTAACGAAGTGAAAAAAGTACTCGCATCATTAAACGTGACAAATGTTAAAATCGCACAGACGAAAGATGAAGAAAAAGAGTTATGGGAAGTACGAAAACTCGTCTCTCCTGCAATTGTAAAAAGTGGGTACACAAAACTCTCTGAAGATGCAACCGTACCGCTGAGTAAAATTCCAGATATGTTCAATAAAGTGAATGAGTTAAAAGAGAAATATAATTTAAACTTAGTTATATTTGGTCATGCAGGGGATGGGAACTTACACCCGAATTTAATTATTAATATGCGTGACGATGATGAAGTAAAACGTGCAGAAAAAGCGATTGATGAGTTATTTAAATTCACGATATCCATCGGTGGTACGCTATCTGGTGAACATGGTATCGGTACGATGAAGCGCGCGTATATGAAAGAAGAGTTAAAAGAAGCGGGACTTAATTTCCAAAAGCTAATAAAACAAGCACTCGATCCACAGAATATTCTAAATCCAGGGAAGATATTCCCGGAAAAAGACGAACAAAGGATTGTGTTAAAGAATGAGTGAACAGTTATTACAAAAACTTGATTACGATAAGACGTTTGACTGTGTTCAATGTGGATATTGTCTACCAGCGTGCCCGACGTACTTAGCATTTGGAAAAGAAAAACACTCACCAAGAGGACGCATTAACTTAGTTAAAATGACCGCCGAAGGGAAAATAGGCATCGAAGATATGCGAGATAGTATTGAACTTTGTCTTGGATGTCGTGCGTGTGAAACGGTATGTCCGACTAAAGTCCAGTACGGTGATATTTTAATGTCAGCAGTCGAAGTACTCAATATCAATAAAAAGAAAACAATCGTTGAAAGAGTCGTTAGAAAAACTGCATTCGATTATGTTTTGAGGTCAAAACGTATGATTAAACTCGTGAATAGAGCGACTTTCTTATATGACAAGACAAAAGTAAAACGACTCGCATCTACAGTTACAAACAATAACTTTTTAAAGAAATATCATCTTCTAAATCAAGCACTACCTGAAGCAGAACTAATGAAAAAACGAGATTTATATAATGCTAATGAAACACGCCTTAAAGTTGCATATTTTGAAGGGTGTATCATGGAGTCATTCTTTTCTAAAATTAATACACTCGCGATGGAAATACTCAAAGCTCATGGAGTTGAACTCGTGAAAGTGAAACAGACGTGTTGTGGTGCTCTACAGCACCATGCGGGTGAAGTGGATATCACGATTCAACTTGCAAAAGAAAATATTCAACAATTTAACGATGTTGAATGTGACTTTATCGTGAACTCAATTGGTGGATGTGGAGCGACATTAAAAGAATATGACAAATTATTTGAAGGTGATAGCGAGTGGGAGACACCTGCAAAACAATTTAATGAGAAAGTCCGAGACATTTCTGAATTGTTTGAGATAATCGATTTAAATTTAATCTACCCAATAGAAAAGAATGCAGTGTATCAACCATCTTGTCATTTAGAAAACGTCCAAAAGGTCTTTAATAGTCCACTTGAAATTATTCGCCAAATACCGAGCTTAAATTATATCGATATGCCAGGAAAATCGCTATGCTGTGGTTCAGCAGGGATTTATAACGTTTTAAATTTTGATGCATCGATGCAAATACTCGATATGAAGATGAAAAACGTTAAAACAGTGAAACCAAATTTAATTATTACGTCTAATCCAGGCTGTCATATGCAGATGGTAATCGGTGTAGAAAAAGAAGGTTTATCAGATAAAATAGAAGTAAAACATCTCGTTGAAGTTGTAGCAGAATCATGTGGAGTGATATAAATGAAAATTGATATATTAATCGTTGGAGCAGGAATCGTCGGTATGAGTACAGCGTATCATTTATCTGAAAAGTATCCAGAGAAAAACATCGTTGTCCTTGAAAAAGAAAAAGAAGTCGCGAAACACCAAACAGGTCATAATAGTGGTGTCATCCATTCAGGAATTTACTATACACCGGGATCTTTTAAAGCGAAGTTCGCAAGAAATGGTTCAAATAGCATGTATGAATTTTGTGATACGCACAATATTAAGTACGATAGATGCGGAAAAGTCATCGTGGCAACGGATGAGTCAGAACTTGAACGTATGAACAATTTATATCAAAGAGGATTAGAAAACGAGCTAGATATTAAATTGTTAACAAAAGAAGAAGTTCAAGAAATTGAGCCACACGTCAATACAGTTGGAGGCATTCATGTACGAAATACAGGAATTGTAGATTATACAGATGTCACAAATAAACTTAAAGAACTGTTTATTAAGAACGGTGGAAAAGTCTTATTTGATGCGGGTGTGCGAAAAGTGTTTAAAGATGATAAAGGGCTCTTCATCTACACAAAAAATCAAATGTTTAAAACGAAGTTTCTCATTAACTGTGCAGGACTATATAGCGACCACATCGCTAAATTAAGTGGTATTGATACGGATATAAAGATTATACCGTTTAGAGGAGAATATTTTGTCGTTAATCCTGAAAATGAGCATCTAGTCAATACACTTATTTACCCAGTACCAAATCCAGAGTTACCATTTTTAGGTGTACATTTTACGAATATGATTCATGGTGGGGTAGATGTTGGACCGAATGCAGTGCTCGGATTAAAAAAAGAAGCATACGGTAAAATCGGTTTCGATTTAAAAGAAACAACTGAAATATTAACGTTTAGTGGTCTTTATAAAATGGGTGTAAAAAACATAAAAGAAGGATTTAAAGAATATTATCGATCATTTAATAAACGTGCATTTGTAAAAAATGCACAAAAACTCATACCAGAAATTACCGGTGACATGCTGACTCCAATGGAAGCGGGCGTTCGCGCACAAGCAATGAAAAGCGATGGTACGTTAATCGATGACTTTTACTTTGAATCGAATGACTATAGTCTTCACGTACTCAATGCACCGAGTCCAGCAGCAACATGTGCGATCGAGATAGGAAAAGAAATTACAAATAGATACGCACACGTTTCAAACTTAATTTAATCTGAGATTTTTGTTTTGAGCAAATCGTTAATAGAACGATGTTGGATGATGGTAGAATACGGGAATCATATTAAGAAGGATAGGTATTAAAATGAACTTCCATAAGGATAATGCTCAGGTAACAAATATCACATTAAACATTCGAGATTTAAGTAAAATGAAAGATTTTTATATAAATATTTTAGGCATGAAATTAATTGAAGAAAGTGAATCGGGTTTCGTTGCTGGTTTTGAAGGTGGCACGCACACATTCACTTTTGAAGTTTTAGAAAACGGTAGAGTAGCAGCTCAAAGTGAAGCTGGATTATTCCATATCGCAATTTTACTTCCAACTCGAAGTGATCTCGGTCGTTTTATTAAATACATGTTTGGTAGACAGATTCCTCTATCGGGTGGAAATCACTTAGTGAGTGAAGCGACGTATCTTGTTGATCCTGAAGGAAACGGTATTGAAGTATATGTGGATAGAGATCCAGATACATGGTCTTGGTCCAATGGACAAGTGGTAATGGATACTCTAGCTTTAGATTTTGATGGTATTATTGAATCAAGTCGTAATACAGAGTGGTCAGGTATGCCAGAAGGTACAATTATTGGGCACTTGCACTTGAAAGGTGGCGTGATGATTGATCCAGAATTCTATGGTAACTACGGATTTGAAATCGCGACTAAAGTCATGAGCGCATATTTCTTAGGCTCAAATAAATATCACCACCACATTGCAGTGAACAATTGGCATAGTAACAAAGCAAGAATCGATGCAATGAACACATACGGCTTAAAATCATTTAACATTTCAGTTCCAGACGCTACGAGCGAAACAGTAGAAACACCAGAAGGTATTAAAATGGTCGTAAACTAAATAAACAATAAAGCGGCATTCTTAGAATAATCTTAGGATTTATAGATTATTCTTTAAATAACAAGATAGTCCCTGTTTAGTAAGATATACTAGAAGTCTTCCGCCTGCAGACTTCTAGAAGAACTATATCAGACCAGCATGAATTGTGGAACGTTCTCTTCCGGCATTCATGCGAAACTTTAATTGAGAACTACACACGTAGAAAGAAGTGTAGCAAGATCCTTGGACACGGGTTCAACTCCGCCGTCTCCATATAAAATTCATCCAAACAGTCGTTGGATGTTTGTGTTTCTTTATGAAACTAAAAAGAAGTAGCAACTTGTTAAAGTTGCTACTTCTTTTTCTTTGGCCATATAAAATACGAGAGTGTTATGATTAGGTCTATTGCAATTACAATCGTCCAAACATTGGTTACGCCATCTAACGCTTGTGTCTGCTCATTATTGTGTACGAGTATTTTTATCAGGTAAAGTAATCCAATCCCTATTGCATACGCAAAAATGTGTTTGAGAAAAGACTTTGCATATTTTTTTGCGAAGTCATATCCATATACTTGCCCTGGCTTTTCTCCTTGCTTCATTACATAATATCTAAAACGATCATCAAACCAGCGGATCATATCTCTTCCAAACACAAGTGACACGGCAATATACACTGCTGCTATCGCATGTGGATATCCTGCTGTTGCTCCGTTCATCAAGTCAAGCGTAGTCACTGTTAAAAGCACCAGGTCAATCACTGGTGTCATAGCTAAAAATAAAAATCCTAATTTTTCTTTTCTAAAAATATATCTAAAAACCAACCCGATGGCAATAACGACCCAAAAGGCGATTTCACAAAATACAATTAGCCAAGCAATGTAACTCATAGACTCCAACTCCTAATTAGGTTAATTGAATTATACCAAATGGAAATAAGTGAAAACAATAGTTATATACTTACTCATGTATGAAGTAAATTATTTTTCTTGTGTTTTAGTCAAAATAGTATATAACTCATATCACTACTCATAAAATACCAAAATCGCAAAAAGGTAATAAAGGTGAAGGGAATGAGCAAATATTATCCATACGCTGCGAGCGAAACAGTAGAAACACCAGAAGGTATTAAAATGGTCGTAAACTAAATAAACGATATGTTTATCGTTTGAAATATTAAAATACCCCCTATCAAGAATGTAAAAAGTAGCTTGAGGGGGTATTTTTGTTCAAAAATTAAAATGATTTATATTTCTTATTTATATTATTCTAAACTTTGTCTTACTTCTTTATTTAATTCATCAAATTTTTCATTGTGACTAGATACGATAGCTCCGTCCAGCTCTTCTTTATCGATATAATGCTTCGCGAAATTCACTGCTTCACTTGCTTCCGGATATCCTGTCGCGATTAGATGTACGCGGTTGTCGTAGTGGACTTGGTCACCGATTGCATATAGTCCATCCACACCTGTTTTTACTCTTTCCTCAGTTAAAATTTGGTTGTATTCGTTCATTTTTATGTCACCTTTTAATGATTCTAATAAGGCGCTATCTGATTTGTACCCGTGATTTACAAATACGATATCGGCATCAATTTCTTCACCACCTGATAAAACTACGCGTTCTATCATAGTGCCATCTTTGTTCGAACGGAGTTCCTCAATCGTACGTTGCTTAATGATATTGACATCTTTCTTTTCTAACTCTTTAATTGTCGCTTCGTATCCTTTGAGTTCATCTTTTCTACATACAAGTGTGACATCTGCGATACCATCTGCAAGATGTGTGGCCCAGTCGAGCGCGGAATTTCCACCACCCGAGATTAACACATGCTTATCTTTATAGTGTTTCGTTTCTTCTATATAGTAGTGTAGATTCTCATACTCAAAGTCTTCTGCATCTGGTAAATTAAGCTTTACCGGACTAAAAACACCGACTCCAGTCGCTAAAATTACCGTATTTGCGTAGTGTGTGTCTTTTGTTGTTTCAACTTTAAACACGTCACGTTCTTTCTTTATACGCATCACGGATTCATTCAAATGAACGGTTGGATTAAATGTGAGTCCTTGCTTCACCATGGATTCGCGAATATTTGCAGCAGTATTTGCTTCGACTCCGCCGATATCCCACACAATCTTATCTAAATAGAACTTCAGCTTTCCTCCAAGTCGGTCCTGATGTTCTATAATTGTTACGTCTAATCCTCGTAGCCCAGCATAAAATGCAGCGAATAGTCCCGATGGACCCCCACCAACAATCAGACAATCCGTATTGTTCATATTTTTGCCTCATTTCTATTGTACATTTTTCATTGCTCATATTATAATCTAATTGAGAATGATTATCAATTAGATAAGAAGGAGAAACATAATGAAGCGTATTTTATTTTTATTCAGTTTAATTTTTGTCGTGGTACTTGCGGCATGTTCTGGTGGGGACAACACAGATGAAGCAGCGAAGGATAAAACACCTGAAACTGTAAAATATACCACTGACGATGGAGAGGAAATTGATATTCCGAAAGATCCAAAGCGTATTGTTGTGATGGGTGTTGGTTATTTCGGTAATTTAAAACAACTTGACGCAAATATTGTTGGTGTACACTATTTAGTTCAAGATTCAGAAGTTCTGAGTAAAGAAGTTGGAGATATTGAATTAATCGAAGAAGGAAATATTGAACAAGTCTTAAAATTAGACCCTGATTTAATTATCACTTATAACACAGATGAGAATATTAATGAGTTAAAAGAAGTAGCCCCTACAATTGGGTTTGATTATGCAAAGTGGAATTATTTAGATGTTCATAAAGAACTTGGCAAGATTGTCGGTAAAGAAGACCAAGCAAACAAGTGGGTCGAAGATTTCGAAGCAAAACTTGCTGAAAATAAAAAGACAGTACAAGACAAACTTGGCACAGACACAAGTGTTTCTGTTGCAGAAGCTTTTTCTAAAGATATTTATATCTATGGTACAAACTGGGGTCGTGGAACAGAGATTCTTTACCAAGGGTTAGAAATGAAAGTGCCTGAAACAATAGAGAAAGATGTTGTAGAAACGGGTTGGAAAAAGATTTCAGCTGAAGAAGTTGCGAAGTATTCTGGAGATTTTATCTTTTTAGGTGATGGAGATCCAACAACAAACAAAGCAATCGAATCGACAAGTGTATGGAAAAACTTAGACGCAGTTAAAAATGACCGTGTGGTTGAGTTTGATTCAAGTACATTTTGGTTCAACGACCCACTGTCACTAGAATATCAACTTGAATTTATTGTAGATCAATTAACGAAATAAGCATTTGGAAGTGATTTTTGTGAGCAAAGTAGAACTAAAAAATATCGTATACGAAGTAGGAAATACGAGAATCCTAAAAGATATCAACATGGAAATCTTGGGTGGACAGGTGACGACAATTATCGGTCCAAACGGTTGCGGTAAATCTACGTTGCTTAAGTCTATCGTAAAACTTTTACCATATAAAGGTGAAGTGTATATCGACGACATCAAAATCCGCGATTTAAAATCGAAGCAGATGGCGAAAATGGTCGGGATTTTATCTCAAAAAAATAGATTACAGTATGATGTACGCGTAATCGACCTGTTAACTTACAGTCGCTACGCACACTTAAAACGTTTTGAAGGATTAAAACAAAGAGACATTGACATGATTGACTGGGCATTAAAAGAAACGGGCGCAATAGATTTTAAAAATCGAATGATGAGCGAACTGTCGGGAGGTCAACAACAGCGTGTATGGATTAGTTTCCTACTCGCACAAGGAACAAACACACTGTTACTTGATGAGCCGACGACATACCTAGACATTCACCATCAGCTTGAAACACTGAACATCGTGCATGAGTTAAACCGTAAGACGGGCCAGACCGTAGTCATGGTATTACATGATTTAAACCAAGCGATTCGCTATTCAGATCAAATCATTGTCATGCAAAAAGGTGAAATCGTGACATACGGTAAGCCAGAGGACGTGCTCACGAACAACGTATTAAATAATGTATTTAACATTGATGGTCGAATCGAATTTGATGGGGTAACCGGCAGACCGTATCTCGCTGCTTATGACTTATTTTGTAACACAATAAAGGATGTTCACAATGAATAGAACATATATTTTAGCGAGTGCTCTTTTAATCGGGGTGCTCGCCTCATTCTTTTTAGCCATGATGATTGGAGTCGAACATTATTCCTTTCAGACCGTTTTAAACAGCTTAATGCATAGAGGTGCCGATGATACAGTGACGCAAACACTGATGGAGATTCGCTTACCACGTGTTTTAGTCGCGTTTCTCGTTGGCATGATGATTAGTGTTGCAGGGTTAATCATGCAAACGGTGACGCGTAATGATTTAAGTGAGCCGAGTATTTTAGGTGTTAATGCAGGAGCTAACCTTATGATTGTGCTCGTTGTTGTGCTTGTTCCGACAATTACGTTTGTTGGAATTGTCATCAGTGGGTTTATCGGTGGCGCGTTAGTGGGTTTATTTATATTAATGATGACACGTTATAATTCACCGGTGAAACTCGTTTTAGCAGGTGCGGGGATTTCTTTACTACTACTCGCGTTAACAAACTTTATTGTCATCACAAATGGGCTCGGACAGTTCGCGATGTTTTTCACGTCTGGTGGGGCAGCGGGTCAGACATTGTCGAATGTTTTAATGGTGACGCCAGTTGCGATTGTTTTAATCCTCATATTGATTTTGATGTCACGAGAATTAGATGTTCTACTATTATCCGATGACGTTGCGCATTCTATTGGACAGAATCAGCGCATCTATAAATTCGTAAGTTTGTTTATTGCGATTATGCTTGCAGCGATTTCAGTCGCACTTGTTGGAAATATTATTTTCTTAGGAATGCTTGTACCACATATTGTTAAGATGATTGTTGGGCACTTGCATAAAAAAGCACTCATTTTTACAGCAATTTTAGGTGGCGTATTCTTCGTTTTAGCAGATATGTTTGCAAGAATGTTTAGCGAAATGCCAGTGAATGCTGTTATCGCAATGATTGGCCTCCCGTTCTTTATATACATCATTAGAAGAAGGGGGCATACGTATGCGTAACAGTGTAAAGATTTTAATATTAGTCGCACTTATTGTCGTGACAATTGTGTTCACTTTAACCACAGGAACGTTTAAAATGTCGCTCAGTGATATCTGGGATTTAGCAACGGGTCAAGCGTCTAGCAAAATAGAGCTCGTGTTTTATAAATTTAGAATGCCAAGACTCATCATCACGCTCATCTGTGGGGCAGCGCTTGCGTTATCTGGACTTATCTTGCAAGTTGTTTCAAAAAACCCATTATCAGACCCAGGGATTATAGGTGTGAACGCAGGTAGTGGATTTGGAGTGGTATTATTTATTGCCCTCGTTGCTGGAAATAGTGGTGTGAACCATTTATACACACTACCACTAATGAGTTTCATCGGTGGATTACTTACAGTGCTACTCGTTTTCGCGTTATCGTTTGTTGGCGGTAAATTCTCAAGCAACACATTTATTCTAATTGGAATTGCAACGGCACTCGGTGTCACTGGGTTTGTGTATGTATTTACGTCGATGTTTGATAACACACAAATGGACATGTTAAACCGATTCTTTGCGGGGAATATTTGGGGAGACTCATGGGAATTTGTTATTGTGACGATTCCATATATTGTAATTATCATGATAATTACGCTGTTTAGAGTACGTGAGATGTCGATGATGTCACTTGATGACGATATGCTCACAACACTAGGTATGCATGTCACACGTGAGAAGATTATTTTAATTGTTTTAGCAGCACTACTATCGAGTATCAGTGTGAGTGTTGCGGGGTCGATTTCATTCATTGGACTCATTGCACCACACATTGCACGCATGATGTTTAAAATTGATATGAAAATTATATTTGTGGGAACGTTATTAATCGGTGCGTTTCTTTTAAGTTTTGCTGATTTTGTCGGTAAGACGATCGCTGAACCACTCATCATTCCAGTTGGAATTGTCGTGTCACTCATTGGAGGACCATACTTCTTGTACTTATTATTCAGAGGGAAAACAATATAAAGAGTAAGGAAGAGATGATTTCACAAGTAAGAACATCTCTCCATACAAACTTTCGATTTCTGAATATACTTCTTTACATTCGTACAGATGTTCTGTATAGTTAGGATATGGTAATAATTATTCAAATGAGATGTAGTGTTATTTAATAGATTCACTCGTAGAAGTTTGAATGTTTTACACATATTATTTTTATTACGGGGGTATTCTATTATGAATAACGGTACAGTTAAATGGTTTAACGCAGAAAAAGGTTTTGGATTCATCGAGAGAGAAGACGGAGACGACGTATTCGTACACTTCTCAGGTATTGTTGGTGAAGGTTACAAAACTTTAGAAGAAGGACAAAACGTTGAGTTCGAAATCGTTGAAGGCGACCGCGGACCACAAGCAACAAATGTTGTTGTTCAATAAT
>NZ_CAVG010000140.1 GCF_000438455.1 Nosocomiicoccus massiliensis | reverse complement strand
ATATGCGTTAAACTCTTCAAAATCTCCTGCAGTATTTAATAGTGGTGCAAATTTCGCAGTAACAACTTCTGGTGTTCCGTTAAATGCGTAATAGACTTTTCCAGTAATTTCTTCACCAGGTGCAATTTCTTGTAAAACAGAGCTGTCTAAATCATAGTACGTCGCTTCTTTATCGTTCACTTGTACAGAGACGTCACGTCCTGCTGGGAAGTTTTTGTCTGTGTTGTTTTTATAATACACTTCAAGCTCTAATACATATTCAAACGATTCAAAATGATCTTCGATTCTTTCATCTGTTAATTGACTCGATTTCACAGTGAAGTCGATGCCGTCGATCGTGACGATTTCCCCGATATCGTTACGCGTATCATTTTCGATTTCCTTTTCAGGCGATACTTTCACTTCTTTTACTTCAGTTTTTTCTGTCGTATCGTCGTTTGATTCTTTTGTAACATCAGTTTCGTTATCTGTACTACAACCTGCAATAAATACGATTAGAACAGTGTTTAACAGTAATTTTTTCATAGTGTCTCCTATCGTTAAATGTTTAAAAATATGGTATCATTCTTTTAAATGAGAAACAAATGAGAGTGGTAGTATGACAGAAATTGTCGTCACGTTAAGTAGCCGTAATTTGACGGAACTTCAACAAGAGTTAGAGGACTTACATCACGCACGAGACGATTTCGATATTTTAGAATTTCGTGGCGATTATTTTGAAGACGATGAAGAAATCATCGACGCACTATATGGTTTAAGAGAGTTAAATAAGCGTATTTTATATACATATCGTACGGAAAATGAAGGTGGCTTTGGTAGCGATGACGCGTATCTGTCACATATTAAATACATTTCAACGCATGCACCGTTTGATATTTTAGATATTCAGTATAATAGTTTGAGAAATGGCGCGTTTATTTCACACGTCAAATCTCGTGGTATCGATGTACTGTTTAGTCATCATGATTTTCTAAAAACACCAGATGAAAAAACGATACAGTCGATCATCGATGGAATGTATGAATCATTTGCAGACTATTGTAAAGTCGCGTATATGCCAACAAATAATGAAGACGTCGAATTACTCTTTGAACTGTTAAAACAAAATAAAGAAAAGTACGGAAATATGATTATTATTATTGCGATGGGGGAAAGAGGTAAAATAACACGCGTCGCAAAAGCACCGTACAATTCAGCGTTCACTTACGGATGTTTACAGACGCCACAAGCACCAGGACAAGTGGAAATAAAAATGTTAAGAGAGGTATATCAACATAATGAATAAATATTACGAGTACAAGAAATGTACAACATGTCGTAAAGGTAAAAAGTATTTAGAAGATAAAGGAATCGATTTAGAAGTCATTGATATGGTAGAAGAACCACCGTCAGAATACGAGTTAAAAGACATCGTTAGTAAAGCAGATAATCACGAAATCGATGACTTTTTTAATACGAGAGGTAAAGTATTTAAAGATCTCGGTTTAAAAGAAAAGTTAGATACGATGTCATTCGATGAAAAAATTGAATTACTGTCGAGTGACGGCATGCTCATCAAGCGTCCGATGCTCGTTACAGAGAGTGCAGTCGTTTTAGGATTTAAAGAAGAACAATACGAAGCAGTTTTAAATGATTAACATTCTGATTTAATTTGTCTATATGATAGTTATGTGAGATAATACAATTATTAATTATTCATTACTAGGGGGTTTTTGTTTTGGCAACACCAAACAACTTAAAGTATTCAGAAGATCATGAGTGGGTAAAAGTTGACGGAGATACAGTAACTATTGGTATTACTGAATTCGCACAGTCAGAATTAGGAGACATCGTTTTCGTTGAGCTTCCTGAAGAAGGAGACGAAATCGCAAAAGGTGACGACTTCGGTTCAGTAGAATCTGTTAAAACAGTATCTGAATTATATGCACCAGTTTCTGGTGAAGTACTTGAAGTAAACGAAGAGCTCGAAGACAGCCCTGAGTTAGTAAACGAATCACCATACGAAGAAGCTTGGATGTTAAAAGTTAAGCTTGCAGATGCATCAGAGCTTGATGAGTTAATGGATGCAGCAGCTTACGACGAAATGACAGGACAATAATTTAATTGAGAACTCTAGACGTCACGTCGTCTAGAGTTTTTTCATTCAAAGGATTTAAAAAATGAAACAAAAAATTACAGAAGAAGAACTAACAGCTATCATAAAACGAAGCGGTGTTGAAGTGATTTACGGATATACGCCAATGTGTGCGACGTGTAAACTCGCAGAGTCGTTTTTAAATATCGCAACAAAAGTCATAGACGTAAACGTCACAAAGATCGATTTAAACTATTACGAGGCTTTTATTCAGCAATATAAAATTCATAGCGTACCAGCTTTATTAATTTTTAAAGACGGTAAACTAGAAGAAGAAGTGTACGCGTTTGAGTCGGTGACTAAAATTGTCGAAATATTTAAAAAGTACATTGACAACGAAAATTCGTAGTGCTACAATAAATCAAACTTAATAATTCTTATCCAGAGTGGTGGAGGGAAGTGCCCAAGGAAGCCACAGCAACCGTCTAAATAGACAAGGTGCTAATTCACTGAATGATCAAGATCATTCGAAGATGAGAAAGCTAACGTTATTTATGCTTACTCATTTTTGAGTAAGCATTTTTTATTTTCTTCATGTGAAAAAGAATTATTAAGCGGATAAAACTGGAGGCAAAGCGATGATTGATATTAAAAATGTCACTAAAGTTTTTAAAGGGAAAAAGAAAACCGTCCATGCGGTAGATGATGTGTCGTTACATATCGAAAAAGGAGAAATTTTCGGTATTATCGGGTACTCCGGAGCTGGAAAGTCAACGCTAATCCGAATGCTCAACGGCTTAGAAACACTTTCAAGTGGAGACGTTGTAATCGGTGGAGACACGATAAACACCCTTTCAAAAAAAGGGTTACGTAAAAAGCGCCAAAAAGTGTCGATGATTTTCCAACATTTTAACTTGTTATGGTCCCGCACAGTTTATGAAAATATTCGCCTCCCCCTTGAAATCGCGGGTGTATCAAAGAGTGAAATGGACACTCGTGTGACGGAGTTAATTCATCTTGTCGGTTTAGAAGGTAGAGAACATAACTATCCAAGTGAATTATCCGGCGGTCAAAAGCAGCGTGTCGGTATCGCGAGAGCACTTAGCAATCATCCAGAAGTGTTGTTATGTGACGAAGCGACGAGTGCTTTAGATCCACAAACGACAGATGAAATACTCGATTTACTCGTAAAAATTCGTGAAGAACTAGGGTTAACAATCGTCATGATCACGCACGAGATGCAAGTGATTCGTAAAATTTGCGACCGTGCAGCCGTCATGGAAAATGGAAAAGTCATCGAGGTTGCACCGATTATCGAATTGTTCCAAAATCCAAAGTCATCTGTAACAAAACGATTTGTACAAGATGATTTAGACGATGAAGACGTCGACGTTCAAATTAAAGCAATTAAAGAAAGTTTCCCGAATTCGACAGTATTAAAACTCGGATTTGTCGGTACGAAAGCCAATCGTCCAATCGTCTCTCAAGTAATCAAAACGTATGATTTAGACATGAACGTCTTATCTGGAAATATTAAACAGACAAACGACGCATCATACGGTCATCTATACGTTGCGACTGAAGTTCAAGGTGAGACGTTAACTAAAATTATTGAACAATTTGAACGTGAAAATGTGTCAGTGGAGGTCATCAAATGAACGATATAAAAGAAATGTTCCGATTTGAACACGTCAAAATCGATGCACTAATCGAAGCGACGATAGAAACGCTGACAATGACAGGAATTGCGACGCTATTTTCATTCGTCATAGGAATTATATTAGGTGTCATTTTATTTCAATCATCAAAAGGTAAGGCGATTGCCTCTAAGCCGGTGTACGGTGCGACATCATTTGTCGTTAACCTATTTCGTGCCATTCCGTTTATCATTTTAATCATATTACTCATACCGTTCACAAAAGCAATCATGGGAACGATGATGGGGGTATGGGGAGCGATGCCGGCATTAATTATCGGATCGTCTCCATTTTATGCGAGACTCGTTGAAATCGCATTAAAAGAAGTCGACAAAGGCGTAATCGAAGCCGCTGAGTCGATGGGCGCAACACAAACTGAAATTATTTGGAAAGTGTTACTCCCTGAATCACTTCCAGCACTCATTTCAGGAATCACAGTAACGGCGATTATGCTCGTCGGTTCAACTGCAGTCGCTGGTGTTATTGGAGCAGGAGGTCTCGGAAGTCTAGCATACATGGTCGGATTTACGAGAAGTCAACCAGACGTGACACTCGTTGCGACAATCGTTGTTTTAATTATTGTTTTTATCATTCAAATTATTGGAGACACTGTATCTAAAGCAGTCGACAAAAGATAAGAGGAGACTTATTTATGAAAAGAATATTATTTGCATTTACATTATTACTAACAGTAGTACTTGCTGCATGTGGTGGCGGCAAAGAAGCGAACGAAAAGTTAACAGTCGTTGCGACACCAGTACCACACGCTGAAATTTTAGAAGAAGCAAAACCATTATTAGAAGAAAAAGGAATCGATCTCGACATTAAAGTCGTGAACGACTACAACACACCAAACCAAATGTTAGACAGTGAAGATGCAGATGCAACTTTCTTCGCGCACATTCCATACTTCAACAACTTATTAAAAGAAGGATTCGACTTTGAAAATCTTGGAGCTGTTCACTTAGAGCCTATCGGTGTATATTCTAACGATTATAAATCATTAGAAGAGTTACCAGACGGAGCGAAAATTATGCTTTCAAACAACGTACCAGATGAAGGACGTATCCTTAAATTCTTCGTCGACCACGGTTTACTCACATTAAAAGACGGTGTTGACCCAATCGAAGCAACGATCGACGATATCGAAGACAACCCACATAACTTCGTATTCGACAACAAAACAGCACCAGAAATCATGGTCAAAGCATACGAAAATAACGAAGGTGATGTGTTCTTCATCAACGCAAACTACGCGATTGACTCAGGATTATCACCAAAAGAAGATGCGATTGAACTTGAAGCGGCAGACTCAGACTACGTAAACGTTGTAATTGTAAGAAGCGCAGACAAAGATAACGAAAACTTAAAAACACTTGTAGAAGTATTACAAAGTGAAGAAATCAAAAAATTCATCGATGGCAATTATGACGGTGCAGTAATTCCGGCAGAATAATGAGAGGAGACACGGCTTTTTAAGTCGTGTCTTTTTGTGTGGAGAGAGGGTTTTTTATCTTTTTATTAAAGAGTAAGTTTATAAATGTTCGATAGCCGGGTATAATTACATATCAAGAATTTACTGGAGGTAATCTAAATGGATGAATTTGAACGTAATTCAGAATACACATATGAAACACGCCCTGTGTTCGACGGACAAATCGTAATGCTATCGTACTTATCATTATTTGTATCAGCATTCATTGCGCCGCTAATTTTATGGGCAGTTAAGAAAGACGACGATCCAGAAACAGGTGCAGCACTAGCTGATGTATTAAACTTCTCGATTTCGTATTCGATCTATTCATTTGTTTCATCGATTTTAACTGTAGTTCTAATCGGGTTTATTACGACACCAATTATCTTAGTGATGGTAGTTGTCTTTACGATTATTGGAGCAATTAAATCATTTAACGGTGAAAGATATCTTCCACCACTTACAATTCAATTCATTAAATAAGGAAAACGCATGTGCCTAGGCACGTGTGTTTTTTCGTGTGGAGTTTCAGTTTATGATAAAAAACCTAAACAACTGTTATCGATCCGACGTAATTGGTTTTTTATCTTAATTATCAGTGGGATCCAATATTTGTTAAATATATCCGGATAATTAACAAAATCGCGAAATTTTTGTTAAACAAAATTTCGAGAAATGATGTTATTTTCTTTTAGGGATAAAAACACACGATAAGCACCCTGGAACCCTAACCTCAACCTGAGTTTTTCATCTTATTTAACACGTTATCTCGAAATATGTTAAATATATCCAGATAATTAACAAAAACTCGAAATTCGGTCGCGTTTTTGTTAGATAAAAAAATATATTTAACAAAAGTGAGGGCGGCGAGCAGAAATTTGTTAATTAAACCTGGATATCTAACAGAATCGCGGAATTTTTGTTAAATATAATTTTGAGAAGTAGTGCTATTATCTTTACAGGATAAAAAGACACCTTTAGCCTCGCGGCCCCCTGATCTCAACCTGAGTTTTTCATCTTAATTAACACGTTATCTCGAAATATGTTAAATATATCCGGATAATTAACAAAATTACGGAATTCAGACTCGCTTTTGTTAGATAAAAAAATATATTTAACAAAAACCTGGGCGGCGGGACGAAATTTGTTAATTAAACCTGGATATCTAACAGAATCGCGGAAATTTTGTTAAATATAATTATGAGAAATAGTGCTATTATCTTTACAGGATAAAAAGACTCCTTTAGCCTCGCGGAACCCTGATCTCAACCTGAGTTTTTCATCTTAAATTAACAGGTTATCCCGAAATATGTTAAATATATCCAGATAATTAACAAAAATTCGGAATTCAGCCATGCTTTTGTTAGATAAAAAAATATATTTAACAAAAGTGAGGGCGGCGAGCAGAAATATGTTAATTAAATCCAGATATCTAACAGAATCTCAAAATTTTTGTTAAATAAAATTTTAGCAAACAGTGCTATTATCTTTACAGGATAAAAAGACACCTTTCTACCCACGAAATTCTAATCACAACACGTT
>NZ_CAVG010000139.1 GCF_000438455.1 Nosocomiicoccus massiliensis | reverse complement strand
ATTCGATTATCACAATGTATAACACTACAAATATCCGTTGTTTTACGTTATACTAAAGTCATTCTGGTCAAGGGCAAACTTTGACTATAGTTTAGAACTATTATAAACTATTATATGGAAAATAAATTCTATCTAATTGGAGGATTATCGGATGACTTCTGTTTTAGAAATTAAAGACTTACATGTCGAAATTGATGGCAAGAAAATACTTAAAGGTTTAAATCTTACACTTAAACAAGGTGAGATTCACGCTGTAATGGGACCTAACGGTACGGGTAAATCTACACTCGCTCAAGCGATTATGGGACACCCTGCATACGATGTAACGCAAGGTGAAGTTTTACTTGATGGTGAAAACGTACTGGAAATGGAAGTTGACGAGCGTGCGCACGCTGGTTTATTCCTAGCGATGCAGTATCCGTCAGAAATTTCGGGTGTTACAAACTCAGATTTCTTACGTTCAGCTATTAACTCAAGCCGTGAAGAGGGCGACGAGATTAACTTAATGCAATTTATTAAAAAACTAGATAAAAACATGGACTTCTTAGAAATGGATCCAGATATGGCAACGCGTTACTTAAACGAAGGGTTCTCTGGTGGGGAGAAAAAACGTAACGAAATTTTACAACTCATGATGTTAGAACCTAAATTCGCAATCTTAGACGAGATTGACTCTGGTCTAGATATCGACGCGTTACAAGTTGTTTCTAAAGGTATTAACGAACTGCGTGGACCTAACTTCGGTTCATTAATTATCACGCACTATCAACGCTTACTAAACTACATCGAACCTGACTTTGTACACGTAATGATGCAAGGTCGAGTAGTAAAATCAGGCGGAAAAGAACTTGCAGAACGTCTTGAGAACGAAGGTTACGAGTGGATTAAACAAGAACTCGGAATTGAAGACGAAACAGTAGACGCAGTAGAATAATATCAGGAGGAACTGTAATGGCTAACGAATTCGTTTTAGATAAAGAAAAAGTCTTAAACGACGCAGAACAAAATGGTGTGACAGGTTTCTTTACAAATAAAAGAAAAGAAGCACTAGATTTAATCGATCGTTTAGACATGATAAAACCAGACAAAACACGTATTTATAACTGGGACTTTTTTACAGTTGAACAACCATTTACGGAAAGTTCAACGTTCGATTCATTATCTGATTTACCAGAAAAGGTAAAAGAAGTTGTAGAAGTAGAGAATGTAGAAAACTTATACGTGCAACACAATAACACGAAAGCATTTGTAGAGCTATCTGAGTCGTTAAAGTCTCAAGGTGTTATTGTTGAAGATATATTTACAGCATCAGAAAATCATAAAGATTTAGTTGAAAAGTACTTTATGACGGAAGGTGTAGCTGTCGATGAAAACAAACTGACAGCTTACCACCAAGCGATGTTAAACGGTGGGGTCTTCATCTACGTACCGAAAAACGTAAAAGTTGAAGCGCCAATTCAAGTCGTGTTTTACCACGATGATGAAAATGCATCGTTATATAACCACGTATTACTCGTAGCAGATGAAGGTTCTGAAGTAACTTATGTAGAAAACTATGTCACGAACTTAGAATCAGCAAATGGACAGTTAAACGTCGTAAGTGAAGTACTTGCAAAAGACAACGCAAAAATTAACTACGGTGCAGTAGACTTCTTAGCAAAAGAGCTTACAGGTTACGTTGTACGTCGCGGTGTAACAAGTCGCGATGCTGAAATTGACTGGGCACTAGGATTAATGAGTGACTCAAACGTCATTTACGACAACACGACGTACTTAAACGGTGATAACTCAGGATCTGAAGTTAAAATCGTTACAATTGGCCGTGGTCAACAACTCTTAAACTTCACGACAGAAGTTATTCACTACGGTAAAAATACGTCCGGAAACATTTTAAAACACGGTGTAATGAAAGAGAACGCAAATAGCGTATTTAACGGGATTGGTCACATCAAAAAAGGTGCGACGAACTCAAACGCTCAACAAGAATCTCGCGTATTAATGCTTGATGGTAAAGCACGTGGTGACGCGAACCCTATTCTACTAATCGACGAAGATGAAGTAGAAGCAGGACACGCAGCATCAGCTGGACGTGTAGATGAACTACAACTCTTCTACTTAATGAGTAGAGGACTTAAGCGTGAAGAAGCAGAACGCTTAGTTATCCACGGATTCTTAGCACCAGTTGTTGTAAGTTTACCGATTGAAAGTGTTAAAAACTTACTCGTAGAAGTGATTGAAGATAAAATTTTATACTAATACTAGGAGGCTTCCACATTGGACATTAACAAAATAAGACAAGACTTTAAGGTCCTTGACGAAACAGTTAATGGGAATGCACTCACGTACTTAGACACGTCAGCAACAAGCTTAACGCCAAATAGCGTCGTGGATAAGACGAATGACTATTACTTTAAATATAACGCAAACGTACACCGAGGGGTCCATACTCTCGGTTCGCTTGCGACTGATGCATATGAATCTGCGCGTATGAAAGTGCGTAAATTCATAAATGCAAAACGATTTGAAGAAATCATTTATACACGTGGGACAACAGCAGCACTCAACTTAGTCGCACGTTCACTTGGTGATTTTGCTGTTGAAGCGGGCGACGAAATCGTCGTAACAGAAATGGAACACCACGCAAATATCGTGCCTTGGCAACAACTTGCAAAGCGTAAAGGTGCAAAACTGGTGTTTATTCCGCTAGAATCTGACGGGACGATTACGCTAGATAGCGTTAAAAGTGTCATGTCAGATAAAACAAAAATCGTTGCGATTACTCACGTTTCAAATGTACTCGGTACAGTAAACGATATTAAATCTATCGCAAAAATCGCACACGACCACGATGCATATATCGTTGTAGATGGTGCGCAAGCTGTACCTCATATGACAGTAGACGTCCAAGATTTAGACGTTGATTTCTATGCGTTTAGTGCACATAAAATGCTTGGTCCAACAGGTGTTGGTGTACTATATGGTAAAGCAGAAATCCTAGATCAATTAGAGCCGATAGAATACGGTGGAGATATGATCGATTACGTGTATAAAGAAGACGCAACATGGACGGATTTACCAGTGAAGTTTGAAGCGGGGACACCGATGATTGCTGAAGCAATTGGACTCGGTGCAGCAATCGATTATTTACTCGAAGTCGGTATGGATAACATCCACGACTACGAGCAAGAACTTGTAAATTATGCTTACGAAGAAATGCAGAAAATTGATGGTATTACCATTTATGGACCGAAAGAACGCGCAGGGTTAATTACATTTAATCTTGACGGAGTGCACCCACACGATTTAGCAACAGCGCTTGATCAAGAGGGTATCGCTGTTCGTGCAGGACATCACTGTGCACAACCATTAATGAAATGGTTAGACACAAATTCAACAGCACGTGCAAGTTTCTATATTTATAATACTAAAGATGAAATAGACACATTCATTCGAGGCTTAGAG
Organism: Nosocomiicoccus massiliensis; assembly: GCF_000438455.1. Lineage (GTDB taxonomy): Bacteria > Bacillota > Bacilli > Staphylococcales > Salinicoccaceae > Nosocomiicoccus > Nosocomiicoccus massiliensis. The sequence goes on along the minus strand of NZ_CAVG010000139.1, from coordinate 16,564 downwards.
CGTACGAAGGAGTTTTTCTCATATGAATTTTAGTAATTTAGAACAGCTATACCGTTCAGTCATTATGGACCACTATAAACATCCGCGTAACAAAGGCGAATTAGATAGTGGAACGATTACTATTGATATGAACAACCCAACATGTGGAGATGAAATTCGACTCATGTTAGAAGTAAAAGACAATATAATTGACGACGTTCGTTTCGAAGGACATGGTTGCTCGATTTCAATGGCAAGCGCATCGATGATGACAGAAGCTGTTAAAGGTAAAAATGTAGAGCGTGCGTTAGAAATGGCAGATGAGTTTAGTAAGATGATGCTCGGAGAAGAGTACACAATCACAGACGATATGGGCGACATTGAAGCATTATCCGGCGTCAGCCAATTCCCTGCAAGAATTAAATGTGCGACTCTATCTTGGAAAGCACTTGAAAAAGGTGTAAAAGAAGAATAACCGCACGGAATATGATTAGGAGTGAATCGTTATGGCAATGAGAAAAGCGCCAGATATTGGTGAATATAAATATGGTTTCCGCGATGAAGACGTCTCGATTTTCCGTTCAGAACGCGGGTTAACTGAAGAAATTGTTAGAGAGATTTCAAAGATGAAAGAAGAGCCAGAGTGGATGTTAGACTTCCGTCTAAAATCACTTGATCAGTTCTATAGTAAGCCGATGCCAACATGGGGTGGAGACTTATCAGAACTTAACTTCGACGAAATTCGTTATTACGTAAAACCTTCAGAGCGTTCAGAACGTTCATGGGATGAAGTACCTGAAGAAATCAAACGTACGTTTGACCGTTTGGGTATTCCTGAAGCAGAGCAAAAATACTTAGCAGGTGTTTCTGCACAGTATGAATCAGAAGTTGTTTATCACAACATGGAAAAAGAACTTGAAGAAAAAGGTGTCGTATTTAAAGATACTGACGCGGCACTTAGAGAAAACGAAGAACTATTCAAAGAGTACTTCGCGACAGTTGTGCCACCTTCAGACAACAAGTTCGCTGCATTAAACTCAGCGGTTTGGTCAGGTGGATCATTCATCTATGTACCACCTCACGTAAAATTAGAAAACCCGTTACAAGCATACTTCCGTATTAACTCAGAAAATATGGGACAGTTTGAGCGTACGCTTATTATTTGTGACGAAGGTTCATGGTTACACTACGTTGAAGGTTGTACTGCACCAGTTTACACAACTAACTCACTACACGCAGCAGTTGTTGAGATTATCGTTAAGCCTAACGCATACTGCCGTTACACGACGATTCAAAACTGGGCAAACAACGTGTACAACTTAGTTACAAAACGTACATTTGCTGAAGAAAATGCAACGATGGAATGGGTAGACGGTAACATCGGGTCTAAGATTACGATGAAATACCCTGCGATTTACCTTAAAGGTGAAGGCGCAAGAGGTATGACGATGTCTATCGCACTTGCAGGTAAAGGACAACTACAAGATGCAGGGTCTAAGATGTTACACTTAGCACCGAATACTTCATCTTCTATCGTATCGAAATCGATCGCACAACACGGTGGTAAAGTAACGTACCGTGGACTTGTACACTTCGGGCGTAGAGCGGACAACGCAAAATCTACAATCGAGTGTGACACGTTAATTATGGATAAGCAATCGACTTCAGATACAATTCCATACAACGAAGTTTACAACAACAACATTTCTTTAGAGCACGAAGCGCGTGTGTCTAAAGTATCAGAAGAACAATTATTCTACCTTATGAGTAGAGGTATCGGTGAAATTGAAGCGACAGAAATGATCGTAATGGGCTTCATCGAACCATTCACAAAAGAATTACCAATGGAATACGCAGTAGAAATGAACCGCCTCATCAGTTACGAGATGGAAGGTTCAATCGGATAATTTCTAACTTAAACCGTCGCATGAAAGTGCGGCGGTTTTTTTATCTTATTATATTTTGTGTTCTAATACTAAAGGATGATTTTTTCACATTAAATTGACGTGTATACAAAATTAATGATAATCTCAAATTATAAAAGAAATAGGGGGGATTTAAATGGGTCAAACATGGCTTAAACTTGCAGTACTATACTTAGTTTTCGGGATTTCTGTCGGACTATTTATGTCTTACACGATTCAATTAAACTGGGCTGCAGGACACGCACACGTTAACGTCGTTGGATGGTTAACAACACTAGGTATTGGGGCAGTATTATGTATTTACCCACACTTAGCAAAAAACGGACTTGGTAAAGCAACGTTCTGGTTATACCATATCGGAGTTCCACTGTTCTTATTCAGTACGTTTTATGTACAAATTGATGCAAAAACAGCACACATCTTCACGTTTATCGGTGGACCGATGTTCTTACTTGCAATTATTCTTTTTGGTGTCAATCTATTCCTTAACTTAAATGAAAATACGAGTGATCTGAAACAGTAAGATAGCCGTAAATATTTATTTTTGTTATATTATGATAGCGTTTTTATTGTAAAAAAGAGCTATAAAAATTTAACGCAAACCCTGTTTTAATGATTTCAAATTTCCAAGAAATTCCATTACAATGTTAGATAACTATATTGTAGAGGTGAAGGACATGAAATTATTATTAACAGGGTTTGTTCCGTTTTTAAATCATAAAATTAACCCGACAGAAGAAATTATAAAAGCATTGGACAGTGAAACGATTAATGGGTACACGATTGAAACGAGAGTGTTGCCCGTTGACTTTAAGGCATCCGAACAAGAACTGCTAAAAGAAATCGATGAACGAAAGCCTGACGCGGTAATTATGCTCGGTCTCGCAGCTGGACGTATCAAAATTACTCCAGAAAGAATTGCAATTAACGTAAAAGACGGCGAGAAAGACAACTCAGGTTTCGCACCAGTTGACCAGCCGATTGTCGAAGACGGTCCGGAGGGTTTATTTTCAACACTTCCGATCCGCAAGATGGTAGATGCGTTAAATGAGTCGTATTTACCTGCAAAAATCTCTAATACGGCAGGCACATATTTATGTAACAACATGATGTACGTCGCACTACACGAAGCGAGCCGTGCGAATAACTCATTTAAAGCGGGATTCATTCATCTCCCAGCATCACACGAACTCGCAATCGAGAATCCCGCACTACCAAGCATGTCGCTAGACGACCTTAAACGCGCGGTTAGGATTTGTATAGAGGCGTTGTAGGCGGCTTGGTTAGGGTGTTTTTAATTTTTATTAACAGAAAAATGCTGAAAGTGTTAAATATATTAGGATAATTAACAAAAACGCAGGATATCGCACTGTTTTTGTTAGATAAAAAGATATAATTAACAAAAATGTGGTTGGCGACTTGAAATTTGTTAAATATATCCAGATATCTAACAGAATCCCGAAATTTTTGTTAAATAAAATTTCTCGAAGTAGTTTTAACGCTATTTTGGGATAAAAAGACACTCTTTAGCCTGCACAATTAAACTCACAACCAGGTTTTTCTTCTTTTATTAACAGAAAAATGCTGAAAGTGTTAAATATATCAGGATAATTAACAAAAACACAGGATCTCGCACCGTTTTTGTTAGATAAAAAGATATAATTAACAAAAACCGGCTCGGCAACCTGAATTATGTTAAATATATCCGGATATCTAACAAAATCTCAAAATTTTTGTTAAATAAAATTTTGAGAAATGGTGTTTAAGCTGTTTTAGGATAAAAAGACACTCTCTAGCCTGCACAACCAAACTAACACCCAGGTTTTTCATCTTTAACACCAAAAAAGCGAACGCCGCAATCAATAAGTCAGGCGTTCGCTTCTTTTTTTGATCGTTTTGATGATGCGATTGTATTGAACACTGTGATCCCAAGTATGAGTGCGATTCCGACGACTTGGAATAGTTCTAATACGTCGCCGAGTACGATAACTGTCGTTAACACGGCCATCACGGGTTCGAGTAAACCGAGAATTCCCGCTTCTTGTGAAGTGATATATTTTAAACTTCCGATATAGAGTAGGAATGCGAGTGTCGTTCCGATTAATATCGAGAATAGTAATATACTAACATCAAATGCTGACCAGTCGGAACCAAAATCTAATGACCAAATCGGCGTTTTAAAGTTTAATAGTATTCCACCGACGAGCATCGATCCGCCGACGAGTTCTAATGGGTGCATTCTAAGTAGTAAGTATCCTGCGTGTATTGTGTAGTACGCGAGCGCAACACCAGATAAAATACCCCAAAACAACGCGAGTGGTGATACGATTAGTTGAGTGAGATTACCATTTGTAGCGATTAAAATGACTCCGACAATCATAAAGAGAATGACGAGTGCTTCTTTGTAAGTAAATTTTATATATTTCTTAAAAACGTAATATAAAATAATATAAATCGGTCCAGTACACTGTAGCACTGTCGCAATCGCAGCGTTCCCGTATCCAATCGTTGCTGTAAACGAATATTGAACGAGCGTCATACCGAAAATACTATATATAACGAAGCGAGTGACTAAATATTTGTCCCACACCGTCGTACTCTTCTTTTTAAAAACAATTAAAAAGAATAAAACGAGTATAACACCGCTGATTAAAAGCCGCGCGGTCACGTACCAGTCGACATTCACCGGTGTGTTTCTAAATAGCCAATCGGTCGCGGTACCACCGATTCCCCAAAGGCTTGCACCGAGTATAACAGAGATTAGTCCAAACACTCTTTTATCAGAAGTCATCGTATCACCATCTTTCATATTGATATACTATTGTAATCAATATAATTATGGAATACTAGACACATTTTTCTTATTACTGTCTCTTAACGACTTATAGTATTTAAATAAAAAGTTTTGAGATGGTTTTTCTACTACATATAAAATACAATGCGCGAGTAACACTGAAATGATGACTGGAATTATTATCCATATCTCATGTGTTAAACCGTAATCTTCCATGACGTGAATGAGCGCATATCCGATATTTTGGTGAATTAAATATAACGGGTACGAAATACTTCCTAAGTAAAGTAGCACTTTATTATTTAAAATCTTAAGTTTATCGTTTAAAACTAAGGCGAAAATCGATATAAAACTCACTGTAAATAATCCATTCACAACACCTTCAAAGATAAAGTCATACATGACGGCTACGATAATGACAGCACCGTATTTCAACTGCATGCCCTTAATCCAAATCTCGTGAAGCATAATCCCAATGACGAATAACTGAATATAGTTTGCTGTAGAAAATCTCTCAACAAATTGTGCAGAGTCAGTACTCATAATTAGGCTATAAACTTGAATTACAATACCTACACTGAGCATCGTCACAACTACGGGCATGACTTTTTCTTTATCAATAAGTATGATGAGCGCCATCATTATATAAAACGTAAATTCGACGCGAAGGGACCAGTATGATCCGTCGATATTACGAATGCCTATAAATTCTTGAACCATCGTCATATTTACAAACATTTCTTGAATCGTACGCTGAATGTCAATTGACGATGCACTTAATACGATAAAAGTAATGAGGACAGCTGCAATGTATGCCGGATACAAACGAAACGCTCGTTTAATTAAAAAATCACTTGCAGAGCGCCCACGACTGACTGACATAAAAATCACAAAGCCACTGATGATGAAAAACAGCTGTACACCGTAGTGTCCAAAACTAAATAATTCAGTATTATAATCACTTGCTACGTGTCCAAATCGCCTGTCATAGTGAAATGTATAATGATATAACACGACGAGAAGAGCAGCGATTCCTCGCAGTGCGTCAATTTCAGTAATGCGTTTTTTATTCATACAATCATCCTATTTTTAAGGTTGTATTTCCATTAGCCATATAATCCGCACGATAAACGTTTTAGAAAATATTTAATAATTGTAAACGTATCGTAATATGTGATGTTTAAAAAACTCCAAAAAAGGAATAGTATAAAAAACAGAAAAGAGGGGATATTATGGCAAACAATTTAACAGAGTGGTACGACAAAGCATTATCAGCTGAAGAGATGCGTCAACAGTTTACGGATTTAAAAGAAGGATTCGACAATATTTACGATAACTTTAACGTAAAAGAAGATGAACATAAAGACGAGTTACAAGAAAAGAACTTTAAAGTACTCGGTATTATTGAGCCGTGGTGTGCGCATTGTATGTTAAATACACCAATTTTACTTCGACTTGCTGAAGCGTATGACTTTGAAGCGAAGTTTGTATTAAGAGATGAAAACCTCGCTCTCATGGAGCAATATCAAACAAATGGTAAAAACATCATTCCAATTTACGTTGTTTTAGATGAAAACAATAATGAGATAGGTAAATGGGGACCATTTGCACCAGAAGTGAAGAAAGCTTCAGACGAAGCGAAAAAGCATATCCCAAGTAAAGATGACCCAACTTACGATGAGAAGTTTAAAAAGGTAATCGGTGAACTTAGAGAACAGTTTAAATCTGATGAGGCACTATGGGAAGCGGCATATAGAGATATTCAAAAAACATTATTAGACGCTTAAAATAAACAAAGTCAGATTCTTATAATAAGAATCTGACTTTTTTATTTAGCATCGTCTTGTATGCCTAAAAACTGAAGTTTTTCGTTAAATAAAAATGGATAAGATAAAAATCCAACTAAAATTGAAGATAGTGCAGCTGCGTTTAATATAAGAAATAGAATGAGTAATTGATATATTACTGCTTCCATAGGATCTCCTCCACCAATAATTAACCCACTCATCATACCAGGGAGTTGCACAAGACCAACAGTTTTTTGAGATTCAATCGTTGGGATCATACTCGTTTTAATTGCGGATTTTAACGTGTGGTGAACCGCTTCTTTCGGAGTCCCACCAAAAGATAAAATTAACTCGATTGTTTCTTCGTTATGGCTGAGTTCAGATTTAAATCGATCTAAAAATAATAATGATAAAACCATACAGTTTCCAATAATCATACCGGAAATTGGGATGACGTATTGTGCTTCGAACGGGATGATTTTAAATAAAAGTAACGTACTCATTGAAAACAGTTCGACAAAGACAAGTGTCGCGATAATAATGATCTTGATATGCGGAATGCCTTTACCTTTTTTAAAGATGTTTTGACTCGCCGCTGCGATAATTAACACAATCATTAACAACATAAAAATCGTACTCTTACTATCGAATACAAATTGTAAAATATACCCGATAATAATTAGTTGAACTGTCGCTCGTATTGAAGCAATAATAATATCTTTTTCTAGGCCGAGCTTTAAAACGACAGCGAGTATAATAGGGATGATTACGAACACTAATGCGAGCGCTAAACTTGTAAACGACATTTAAAATTCCCCCTCTAAAAATTGTTTTAAAGCATCAGTTTTTGGATGAGCGAACTGTTCAATTGGCCCGAACTCGATTAATTCGCCCTTTTTTAAATACCAAAAGTCATCAGACACACGTTTTGCTTGCGAGAGATCATGCGTCACCCAAATAATTGTTAAATCAAACTCTTTTTGATTTTTTACGATTAGTCGTTCGATTTCTCGAGCGACAGTCACATCGACACTCGCTGTGATTTCATCGAGAAGTAAGATATCAGGATGATTAACGAGCGTACGTGCAAGTGCGACACGACTCTTTTCACCACCAGATAATTTACGAACTGGTCGGTCAATAAATTCTTTTGTTAAATCGACTTTCTCTAAAAATTCAATCGCTTCATCTTTAGAAAATGTTTCGTTAAATAAATCTTTTGGAAATTTTAAGTTGTCATATACAGTGCCTTCAAGCATGGGTGATGACTGAAATGCAAATCCAATATTACGTCGTAACTTAATAATATCCATTGCTTTAATGTTTTCTTCTCCGATATATATGTCGCCATTAGTTGGAGATAAAAGACCATTAATATGTTTTAACGTTGTTGATTTCCCAGCGCCACTTGGTCCGATTAATGCTGTAATACGATTCTTTTTAAAGGTTCCGGAAATGTTCTTTAAAATATGTTTATGAGATACGTCTTTAAACGAAATAGACATCATCATTCTCCTTTAGTTTCTATTTTCAAATAAAAATAGTTTCTGTGGTAAAATAAATCTAGGTGATACTATGATTTATATCGGATTAACTGGATGGGGCGACCACGATTCACTATATACCGATGTCACAAAAGTGAATCAAAAACTTGAGACATACGCCGGTACATTTCCAGTTGTTGAAGTCGATTCGACATATTATGCAATATTACAACAATCGACGATTGAAAAGTGGTGCCGTGAAACACCAGAAGACTTTAAGTTTATCGTCAAAACACACCAGTTTATGACCGGTCATGGTGACTTTAGAACATCTTATTCAAACATAAATGAATTATATAAAGACTATAAAGAAATGTTACAACCTATGGTGAATCATGGCAAACTTGCTTACATATTAATGCAGTTTCCACCTTGGTATGAATGCAATGAGAAAAATATCAACTACGTTCGACTTGCTAAAAAGATGCTTCACCCGTTAAAAGTTGCGGTGGAATTTCGCCATTCGTCTTGGTTTACAGATGACAAAAAAGAACAAACGCTACAATTTCTCCACGACAATCGTCTCATCCATTCGATTGTCGATGCCCCTCAAATTGGTGAGGGGACGGTTCCATTTGTCAGTCGTGTGACTGATAATATCGGGTTTATTCGTCTTCACGGTAGAAATGCACATGGATGGATGCAGATGAACCGAACGAGAGAAGAGTGGCGAAATGTGCGTTACTTATATAATTATAACCGAGAAGAACTTGAAGCACTGAAAAAACATATAGAAATTTTATCGTTTAAAACAAAAGATATTTACATTATTTTCAACAATAACTCTGGTGGACATGCGGCCGGGAACGCAGAAACCTTAATCGATATGCTCGGTATTAAATATAAAACTCTCGCTCCAAAACAACTCAAACTATTTTAAAGTAAAGGAGGATAATCATGATCTTAACAATAATTATATTAATATGTATCGGATTATTCTCCTCAATTTTAGGAGCACTTGTCGGAATGGGCGGTGGGGTCATCATCGTTCCAGCACTCGTATTTTTCGGTATTAAACTCGGTATGATCGAAGGTATGACGCCTCAACTTGCAATCGGAACGTCGAGTATGATTTTAGTCATAACAGGATTCTCTGCGATGGTTCAGTATAACAAAAGTAACCAAGTCGACCGGTATAGCGGTACTATTTTTTTAATCGGTCTCGTACCTGGTGCGTTCGTCGGATCATATGCGAGCGCGTCTTTAACACTAGATTCATTTAATTTATACTTCGGATTATTTTTAATTATCATTAGTATCGTACTGATGGTGCGAGATAAAATACCACCTTTAAAAGTATTTCAAAACCCTAAATACTTAAGACCGCATATCGACGCGGACGGGGTTGTTCATCAGTATGGATTCCCCGTATGGATTGCGGTAGTGATAACTTTCTTAGTCGGATTTACGACGGGATTATTTGGAATCGGTGGGGGCGTACTGATGACGCCGTTAATGATTATCGTCTTTAGAATTCCGCCGACGATCGCGATCGGAACGTCGATGATGTTAATATTCTTCTCGAGTTTTTCAAGTGCGATTGGACACGCATTACAATCTCACGTTCAATATTTCTCACTTATATTTTTAGCGGTGAGTTCGTATTTTGGAGCGAGAATTGGTGTAAAGTTAGCCAGTCGATTTACGAGTGATGGTTTAGTCAAAATACTTCGCACAGTGCTACTGTTAATCGGTTTATATTTAATTTTAGAAGCGATACTTTAAAGGAAAGTGTGTAGTTATGAAAAAACAAATTCGCATTTACCATACGAATGATATCCACAGTCATTTTGATAATTATCATGCGATTGTCGAGTACATAAAACCGCGTAAAGATGAAAATACACTTTACGTTGATATCGGAGATCACGTCGATAGAAGTCATCCGTATACAGACGCAACGATTGGTAGAGGTAACGTCGAACGTCTAAACGATGCACTATGTGACGTCGCAACGATTGGTAACAACGAAGGTATAACGTTAACTAAAAGTGAATTAAAAAATTTATATAATGGAGCGGATTTCGAAGTGATTTGTGCGAATCTTCGCGATGAGCATGGGCTATTATTCCCACCGTACACGATTAAAAGAATCGGCGATATCCGTATTGGATTTATTGCCGCAACTGTTGAATTTACACCGTTTTATAAGGCACTTCAGTTAGATGTAGAAGGTGCGTTTTATTACATTAAAGAATATTTAAAAGAAATGAAACGTCACTGTGACGCCGTTGTGATGTTGTCGCATTTAGGTAAATATGACGACGAGAGACTTGCAGAAGAGTGTCCGGAAATTGATGTAATTATCGGTGGACATACGCATCACACACTCCCAGAAAATTATAAAGTAAACGGTACGACGTTAACAGCAGCTGGACGATTCGGAGAGTATTTCGGTTATGTCGACTTAGAATTTACGGATTATAAGTTAACAGACGTTTCAACGCGTTTAATTGAAACGGACCTTTTATCAAATCGCTACGACGCATTTTACGACGTTGGAAAAGAGATGCTCAGTACAACTGTAAAGAACGATGTATTAGCAATTGAACGTACACTATATACGATGAACTGGTTTAGTTACACGTTATTACAGATGATTCAAAAGTATACACAGACTGATATCTCTATAATCCACGCAGGGTTAATCGCTGCAGAATTTAGAGGTGGAGAAATGACGAAATACCACGTTCATAAAGTGTTGCCCCATGCTATTAATCTAATTAAAATAGAGATGTCAGGGCGCGACTTAAAAGATATGTATTATACGGCGAGCGCTCAAGAATATAAAGATGAAATTATTAAAGGACTCGGCTTTAGAGGCGACGTGATGGGCGTGTTTTTAATCGATGGTTTATCAGTCGTTGAAAGCAGACGTGAATTTTACGTAAATGGTGAACTAGTAGAAGATGAAAAGACATATGAAGTCGGGACGCTCGATATGTACTCATTTGGCCGATTCTTCCCGCACTTTAATTCGTTAAATAAGACGTATTACATTCCAGAATTTTTAAGAGATATCGTCGGCATTTATAAAGATGATTTAATAATTTCAAAAGAATTTTGACTTTTTAAAACATAAAGTCTATAATGAAATGCAATTCGAAAATAAAGCAACTAAATACAAGTAGAGGTGCACATGACACTGGTAAAAGTTGGAGTAGCCATACTGTGAAGACTTTGAAGAGGGATTGTGCCGAAATGGTAAAGCTGGACACTTTGCTGTTGGGACTTCGTTTAAGAGATGAAGTACTGTCATGATTATCATGGTGCGCTACATTTGTTAAACACAAGTGGAAGCACTTGTGTTTTTTTGTTATATAAGATTAGGAGTAGATTTGAATGGATTCAATTTTAAACTGGACGTATATTTCACTTATCCCACCTCTCATTACGTTAATTCTCGTTTTATTAACGAGACGTGTAGATTTAAGTTTAGGTGTTGGGATTATTACTTCAGCAATTGTCATAACACAAGGTAACGTCGGAGAAATGGTTGCTAAGATTTGGCAAACGTTTATCGACTTAATTATCGAAGATGGCTGGTTAAATACGTGGAGTGCGTATATTTTAATCTTCTTAGCATTACTCGGAATTATGAGTTCATTTATGAGTATGTCAGGCGGAGCGAGAGCATTTACGAGCTACGCGATGACAAAAGTTAAAACGCGTACTGGAGCACTTTTATTAAGCGGTATACTCGGCATTATTATTTTTATTGATGACTATTTTAGTGCGATTATTACACCTCAAGTATCTAAGCCGTTAACGGACAAATATAAAGTATCTCGCGCGAAACTTGCGTACATTGTCGACACGACAGCGTCCCCAATTGCAGTAATCATGCCAGTATCGAGTTGGGGTGCAACAATTATTGGGCTGACTGCGCCGCTACTTATCGCAGCTGGACTCAGTCATATCACACCATTCGAAGCGTTTTTATATATGATTCCACTAAACTTTTATAGTTTAAGTGCAATTATTTTAATGTTTATCGTTATCCTTACGAATTTTGATATATTTGGCATGAAACGTGAAGAGTCACGTGCTATAAATGACGGAATATTATACGATAAAAAGATTGAAGACGATGAATTACAAGTCGCGTATCATTCATCCAAAAGCGCCTTAATTGTTCCACTTGTTGGTCTTGTAGCGGGTGTATTTATTGGAATGATTTACACAGGGATAAAAGAAAGTGGATCATTAAATCCAATCATTATTCTCGAAAATAACTCGATTACTCATTCATTAATCTTTGGTGGTATCATTGGAGTCGTTTTATCGTTAATTTATTATTATAAATTCACAAAGCAAGATGAAAACTTCTCAAGTCGCGACACATGGGTTGGATTTAAAACAGGGCTTCAAGCGATGATTGGCCCGATTATCGTGTTAATACTTGCATGGATGACAGGTGAACTAATAAGTGAACTAGGGACAGGTGAATTACTCGGTCAAATGGTGAAAGACTCAAATATTTCAGCAGCATTCCTACCGGCGATTGTGTTTGTCGTTGCATGTATTATGGCATTAACGACAGGAACATCTTGGGGGTCATTTGGTATACTCGTTCCGATCGCAGGTAATATTATCATTACGTTAGAAGTACCTGAATTATTACTCGCATCAATCGCAGCAGTACTTGCGGGCGGTGTGTTTGGAGACCACTGTTCACCGATTTCTGACTCGACGATACTTTCAAGTACAGGATCAGGATCTGACCATATTGTCCACGTCATGACGCAAATACCATATGCAGTAATTGCAGCACTTGTTTCATTAGTATCATTTGTAGTCGTTGGATTTACAACTTCAACAGGACTAGGATTACTCGTGATGATAGGGTTATTCTTTGCATTAACACTCGTTATTAAACTCGTGTATACACCGATTAAAGCTAACAAATAATAGTGAAATTATTCACTTACGATATAAGTATACCCGCTCTTCAAAGTTGTGTTATTATAAAATCAAATACACGACAAAGGTAGGGATTCGAGTGGCAACAAAGAACGAGGAGATTTTAAGGAAACCTGAATGGCTTAAAATTAAATTGAATACAAATGAGAATTATATCGGTCTCAAAAAAATGATGCGTGCAGAGAATTTACATACAGTATGTGAAGAGGCGCGTTGTCCAAACATTCACGAATGCTGGGCAGAGCGTCGTACTGCAACATTTATGATTTTAGGATCTGTATGTACGAGAGCGTGTCGTTTCTGTGCAATTAAAACAGGGCTTCCAAGTGAAGTAGACTGGGACGAGCCAAGACGTATCGCAGAATCGGTTCAAAAAATGGATTTAAAGCACTGTGTAATAACTACAGTTGCACGTGATGATTTACGTGACGGTGGTGCAAAAGTTTACGCTGAAACAATCCGTAAAGTACGTGAAGTGAACCCATATACAACAGTAGAAGTACTACCTTTTGATTTTAACGGCAACAAAGAAAACATTAAAATTTTAATGGATGCAAAACCAGACATTTTAAATCATAATATTGAGACGGTCGAACGTTTAACAAAGCGTGTACGTGCAAAAGCAACATACCGCCGTTCATTAGAAATGCTCAGATATTGTAAAGAGCTTCAACCGGATATTCCGACGAAATCATCGATCATGATTGGTCTCGGTGAGACGCATGAAGAAATTTTACAAACGATGGATGACCTACTTGAACATGGTGTTGATATTTTAACAATCGGTCAATATTTACAACCGACACGTAAACACTTAACAGTGAAAAAGTATTACACGCCGCTCGAGTTCGGTAAGCTACGTAAAATCGCAATGGAAAAAGGTTTTAAACATTGCCAAGCTGGACCAATGGTACGTTCAAGCTACCATGCTGATGAGCAAGTAAATGCTGCAGCACGTCGCCGTCAAGAAGAAGGAGACAGAATTCGTCAAGGTGAATAAAATAACGACAGTCGGTCACATGCATTTTGAACTAATCAAAGAGTACCGCGATGCATTTGACGAAGAGCAGTTTAAAGAAAAATATAGCGACGTTTTAAATAAATACGATTATATCGTCGGAGATATCGGTTATGAAAAACTACGTCTCGTTGGATTTTATAGAGACGATAAGAAAAAAGTAGAATTCGATAAGCGCTATAGCTTAATTCAAGATTATCTACTCGAGTATTGTAATTTTGGATGTGCGTATTTTATCTTACGCAAAATCACAAAAGAAGAACAAAAAGAACTCGGTTTAAAACCAGAAGAAAAGCCTTCAGAATAACATTTCTGAAGGCTTTTAATAATCCATAAACCAACCCGGTGATATAATATCTTTTAAAAATTCGATGACTTCATCGGCTTGATTATCAGAAAACCCGAGAGCATGCGCAATATACCCCGGTTCGTCTAAGTCGTCAGTTCCGACGATACTGAACGTATTATTTTGCATATTTAACACTAAACTTTTTCCGAAAAATTTAGACGTTTGTATAATCGCAAGGTCATACCGCCCAAAGTCACCGGCAAAGCCGACGTATCGTGCGTTCGGTGTTTCATTATCATCGTATAAGTAATGTTTTAACATAGTTCCCTCCATAAAGGACTTTCTATTTATGATATTATAGATGTATTAGTAATTAAATTAAAGGAGTTTACTATGTTATTTGTAGACAAGAATTTAATATTAAAACGTTTAGACTATATTAAAGGGTTAACTGAAGATATAGACACGGATCATCCACTCGCATTAGAGCGTGTGTGTGAGATGTTAATTGAAGCGTCTGTGGACGTTGGAAACATGATTATCGATGGATTCGTTTTACGCGATCCAGGCAACTATTTAGACGTCATGGATATTATGAAAACAGAAGGTGTTATACCAGAAGGTGATTTTACAAAATTTGAAGAGACGTTTAAATTTAGAAATATTCTCGTACGTGAATATGAAGACGTCGACCATGAGGCAATGAGAAAAGTGTTTAAAGAAAATTTATCTGCATATGCCAACTTTAAAGAAAATGTCTTACATTTCTTTGAAACAGATCCTCAAGCAGTGACCGCATTTATGGGGGATCAGCATGTATAAAGGGTATTTAATCGACCTAGACGGCACGATGTTTAACGGAGACGAGCGCATCGAGGGGGCGGCAGATTTTATTCATCGTTTAAATGATGCTAAAATTCCGTATATGTTTGTGACAAATAGTGGTGCACGAACACCGGAAGAGACGCTTAAAAAATTTGAGTCACATGGCATCGAGACGTCCATTGAACATATTTACACGTCAGCACTCGCTGCTGTCGATTACGTAAAAGAAAATGATAAAACAAATATTTTCGCAGTTGGATCAGATTCATTTAAAGAAACTTTAATGAACAATGAGATAACACTTGTTGATTATCATGCGGATGCTGTATTATTCTCTTATGACACTCATATCAATTATGAAAAGTACGTGAACGCTGTGCAAAACGTGTTAGAAGGTGCAGAGTTAATTTTAACGAATCCGGATAAAGTGATTCGTCATAAAGACAAATTTATACCAGGTAACGGAGCACTCGCTTCCGTCGTAGTAAGCGCGACAGGCGTAGAGCCTATCGTTGTCGGGAAACCAAATGCATATATTTTACAAAAAGCACTTGAAAAAATCGGTGTCGATCAAAAAGACGTCGCAATGATTGGTGATAATTACGACACAGATATCATGACAGGCATCCAAGGTGGTATTGACACGATACACGTCAATACAGGAGTTCATCGTACTGAAGATGTCATGAAAAAAGAAGTGCCTCCAACTCATGCAGTAGAAAACTTACTAGATTGGGCACTTTAAAATTAAAGGAGATTTCTATGAAAACGAAAGATCTTGTACTTTGTGCAGTATTCGTCGCACTCGTAGCAATCAGTGCGATGATTACAATTCCAATCGGACCCGTTCCGATAACACTTCAAACGCCTATGGTCATTTTAACAGGCGCACTACTCGGTAGTCGTCTTGGGGTAATGACGATGGTCGTATACTTAATCGCTGGACTTATCGGGATTCCAGTATTTGCTGGTGGCTCTGGTGGATTCGGATCATTACTATCACCAAGTTTTGGTTTTGTCATCGGATTTATACCACTCGCGTATTTTGCAGGACTCGGTAACCGTGAAGGACAGTCTGTACTAAAAGCAATACTTATAACAGCAGTCGGCATGGTGATCTTATTCACATTTGGATTCTTATACTTCTACTTCATCATGAACAACGTATTAGAATCACCAAAAGGACTCGCTGAATCAATCATGCTAACAGTTGCGCCTTTCATAGTGAAAGACTTAATCGTAACAGTCGTGACAGTGTTATTTGCACAAACACTCGTCAGACGTGGTATAACAGCGCACGCTTAAAAGATGAAACACTTCCTAACTGATGCTAGGAAGTGTTTTTTTGTAGGTTATTTATCATTAATTAACAAAAAAATGGTGAAAGTGTTAAATAAATCGGGATAATTAACAAAAACTCAGGATCTCGCACCGTTTTTGTTAGATAAAAAAATATAATGAACAAAAAACGGATTGATGA
>NZ_CAVG010000138.1 GCF_000438455.1 Nosocomiicoccus massiliensis | reverse complement strand
AAATCCGATTTAAACCAGGTTTTTCATCTTAATTAACATAAAAATGGTGGAAGTGTTAAATATATCAAGATAATTAACAAAAACTCAGGATCTCGCACCGTTTTTGTTAGATAAAAAATATAATGAACAAAAAACAGGGCGCCGACTCGAAATTTGTTAAATAAATCGAGATATCTAACAAAATCACGAAATTTTTGTTAGATATAATTATAAGAAGTTGTTTCATTACTGTTTAAGGATAAAAAGACACAAACTGACTCCCGGAAATCCAATCTAAACCAGGTTTTTCATCTTAATAAACAAAAAAATGTGGGAGTGTTAAATATATGCGGATAATTAATAAAAACTCAAGAAGTAGCGCTATTTCTATTTTAGGATAAAAAAACACAAACCACACCACAAAAAAAGCTCACCGAAGTGAGCGCCTCGTCCAAGAGCGACGCAGTCTTATTCGACACCGTTCTTTTCAAACCATTTTGTGATTGGTTTTAATTGGACGTAACCGTCTTGTATGACTTCGTCGTTGATTGTGACGAGTGGATAAAATAACTCGTCGTTGTTGATTTGTTCTATTAACTCTTCGTCGTAGTCGGAAAAGTTTTCGTCGCGGTCGATGTCGATGTAGTTTACACGAATGTCCGCGTCTGGATATTTTTTACTGAATAATGCTTCTAACCACTGATACGTATCTTTTGAACTCGGTGCGTTTACACAGCTCGCGCAAATGACGTCTCTTCCGTAGACATTTACTGAATAGCTCATATACGAATCCTCCTATATACCGATAGATTTTTATTGTTTAATCTATTATAATATATTTACAGAGTGATTTCTCTATAAACGTTTTTGGAGTGATATATATGGCAACAACAAAAGACACTATGTATGAACAAGTTGATGCGGTTTTAGATAAATTACGTCCGTTCTTATTAAGAGATGGCGGAGACGTTGAACTCGTTGACGTTGAAGATGGCGTCGTTATGTTACGTTTACTCGGTGCATGTGGGACATGCCCAAGTTCAACGATTACACTTAAAGCGGGTATCGAACGCGCATTACTAGAAGAAGTACCTGGTTTCGTTGAAATTGAACAAGTATTCTAAAACTAGAGAATCAATTCTCTAGTTTTTATTTTTATGGTGATCATATGAAACTCGTAGAATTTTGTCGGTCAAACATTGAAAAAACGTCCAAACACACTTATGAACACTTAATGGATAAAGAAGATGTGGACGTTATGGATTACGAATGCACGAATGATTGTGGTGTATGTAGTCGGACTGCGTTTTGTATCGTAGAAGGAAAACGCGTTGCGGCAAAGACAGATGAACAACTACTCGTTCGAGTATTAGAACAATTAAAAAAAGATGACGAGCCAGATATTTTTGATTATATCAAAGATTCATTATAATAAAGATAAGTGAATCAAAGAGGTGACAAAAATGAGTCAAGTGACATTAACAAAAGCTGCTGCAGATAAAGTAAGAACGATGTTAGAAGATAACAATATGCAAGACGGCTATTTACGTTTTAAAGTTGAGGGTGGCGGTTGTACTGGGCTAACGTATGGTATGGCTGCTGAAGAAGAACCTACTGAGCGTGATTTAGTATTTACACATCACGGAGTCAGCGTGTTAGTGGATAAGTTTGATATCGGTGTCGTCGACGGTACGACAATCGATTTTAAAGAGTCGTTACTCGGTGGTGGATTCACGATTGATAACCCTCTAGCGAGTGTTGCATGTGGATGCGGTGCATCATTTAGAACAAAAACAAATAAAGGTACTCCAGAACAATGTTAAATTGTTAGGGAATGCTTGAAATATATGCTTGGAAACGCTAATATTATGTTATATATATTAGCGTTTTTATATTATAAAAATTTAGGAGATGTAGTGATGAGTTTCGAAAGAAAGAAAATTGTTATCCTCGGTGGAGGATACGCGGGTCTTAGCGCATTAGTTGGTCTTCAAAAAGAATTAGGTTTATCTGAAGCAGATATTACTTTAATCAATAAAAATGAGTACCACTACGAAGCAACATGGTTACATGAAACAGCTGCAGGTACGATTAACTGGGAAGACGGAGTTTACCCAATTAATAAAGTTGTAGACAACATGAAAACAAACTTCGTTGTTGCTGAAGTAACAAAAATCGATAAAGACAGCCAAGTAGTTGAAACGACAAAAGGAAATGTCGAGTATGACATTTTAATCGTTGCATTAGGTTTCGAATCAGAAACATTCGGAATTGAAGGAATGGCTGAACATGCTGAATCAATTACGAGCCCACAAACTGCACTTAAAGCACGTGCATTAGTTGAAAAGAACTTCAACAACTACTTAGAGTCTAAAGATAAAAATGACTTAGCAATCGTAGTTGGTGGTGCAGGATTCACAGGTATTGAGTACCTCGGTGAATTAGTAGATTCACTTCCAATCTTATGTGACAACTTAGGTATTAACTACGACGACGTTAGCATTACGTGTGTAGAAGCAATGCCTTCAATGTTACCGATGTTCAGTGAAGATCTCAGCGGTTACGCTAAAAAGTACTTAGAAAGTAAAGGTGTTAAGTTCTTACTCGGAACACCAATCGTTGCTGCTAACGAAGAAGGATTCGTCGTTAAAATTAACGATAAAGAAGAAACAGTTAAAGCAAACAACCGAATCTGGACTGCAGGAGTTCGTGGTAACAAGTTAATGGAAGAAAACTTCGACGGCGTTATGCGCGGTAGAATCATCGTTAAAGATGACTTAACAATCGAAGGATACGACAACGTATACGCAATCGGTGACGTTTCAGCGGTTATGAACGGAACAGGCGAAAACGCACGTCCATATCCAACGACAGCACAAATTGCGATGCAACTTGGTGAACACACTGCAAAAATTATCACTGCAAAATTACGTGGTAAAAAAGTTGAGCCATTCGTATATGACGACAAAGGAACAGTTTGTTCATTAGGTGCTAAAAACGGTATCGGTGTCGTTTATGGTAAAGAAATTAAAGGTAAATCAGC
This sequence comes from Nosocomiicoccus massiliensis, assembly GCF_000438455.1. Taxonomy (GTDB): domain Bacteria; phylum Bacillota; class Bacilli; order Staphylococcales; family Salinicoccaceae; genus Nosocomiicoccus; species Nosocomiicoccus massiliensis. The sequence continues at coordinate 15,794 of NZ_CAVG010000138.1, read as the reverse complement.
TGCATTTATGAAGAAAGTAATCGATACACGTGCAGTCGCTAAAATTGGTGGACCAGTACTTGGATTCACAAAAGGTAAATTCTTGTAAGAAAATTTTAAGCATGAGTAATGATCATACTCATGCTTTTTTAATAGAGGTGTAACGGTGAATATCGTTCAAGTATTTATATCTATCATTTTATATTTCGTACTCTTTTACGGTATTAGTTTTATATTAAATATGATTTTAAAAATGACGTGGATTATGGCTGTTGTTTATCCTGTCATCGTTGTTTTAATCATTGATAGAATTGATACGGTAGAGTACATAAAATCGCCAAACACTGCATTTAAAGAAGCGTGGAGCAATATTATTAACGTCCAAATTTTTGACGTGATTATATTATTAAGTGGTTTTATCGGTATTATATTAGCCGGATTAACAATACGCTACTTACGTAAGCTTGGCTATCAAATGTTCTAGGAGTGAGTATATGAAGTACAATTTTGAAAGTAATTTAAACGACAACAACAAAGCAATCGTCATCGGTGTAAAAGAAGACTTTGAAAACGACTCAAACTTCGAAGAACTCGATGCATTATTTAACGGGAACTTTAAATCATATATCGATGCTGGAGTCATCCAGTCAAAATTCAAAAAAATCGAATCATCGAGCGCAGTATTACAAACAAACGTTAGAAAAGTATATACAGTCGGTCTCGGTAAATCAGAAGACTTAACACAATTAAAACTTCAAGAAGCGTTCGGTACAGTATTACAAGCACTTAAAAAAGATAAAGTAACAGATGCTTATCTATACGTTGACTCATTTAGTTCTGACGACGAATTTCTATACGACGTCGGCTTAATGGGTGAAATTAGCGTATACGAGCCATTCAACTATAAAAAAGATTTTAAACGTTACGAACTAACGCTATCTTTTAATAAAAAGGTAAATGAAGACAAACTGAAAGCAGGTCAACAAGCTGGAGAGGCGATGAACTTTAGTCGTAACTTAAGTGAAATGCCTCCAAACGTACTATATCCGGAATCTTTAGTCGAGTTAATCGAAAAAGAATTTTCTGGTAAAGACAACGTGACGATTTCAGTGAAAGACGATGAAACACTTAAAGAAGAAGGTTACGGTCTCATTCATTCAGTCGGTGACGGTTCTGAAAGAAAACCAAGACTCGTTACGATCGAGTATAAAAATAGCAATAAAGCACCTGTAGCACTTGTCGGTAAAGGAATTACTTACGATTCAGGTGGTTATTCATTAAAACCACGTACGGGCATGGTATCGATGAAATACGATATGAGTGGAGCAGCGAACGTACTCGGTATGATGAAGACACTCGTTGATCAAAAGCGAGAAGTGAATGTTGTAGCAGTACTTGCGCTCGCTGAAAATATGGTAAAAGGTAATGCGAATCGTCCAGATGACGTTGTCATCGCTAAAAACGGTTTAAGTGTTGAAATAACTAATACAGATGCAGAAGGACGTCTCGTTCTTGGAGATGCGGTTACTGAAGCAATTACACATAAACCAGTCGTTATTATGGACTTTGCAACTTTAACAGGAGCAGTAATCGGAGCGCTTGGAGAGTCACGTACAGGTTTATTTACAAACCAAAGTAGAGATTACTTAACTGACGTCTTAAAATCATCAGAAAAAGTTGGCGAAAAGTTATGGCACTTACCGATGGATGAATCCGATGAAGCGGCAGTAAAAGATACACAAGTTGCAGACATTTTAAACAGTAACTTACGCCCATACGGTGGTGCATCGTTTGCAGCGGCATTTATTAATCAGTTTACTGAAGATTATCCGTGGTTACATTTTGATATCGCTGGTACATCGCAGTTTGCGAAACAAAATGCATACGGTCCAAAAGCAGCGAGTGGTGTGATGATCCGTACAGTCGTTGACTACATTTTAGACGGTTCTATGTATGACTAATTTATTAGAAGCATTTAACATCGAAATCATTGAGTTAAATAAGAAACGTGCGGTCATTGAAGTCGATATTACTGAAGAAATGCACCAACCATTTGGAATCGTACACGGTGGTATGAATGCTGTGTTAATCGAAACAGCAGCGTCACTTGGCGGTACTGAAAACGTTGAAGAAGGATATGCAGCTGGCGTTGAAATCAACGTCAACCATATTCGACCTATACCCTCAGGTAAACTGACAACAACAGCTGTACCAGTACATATCGGTAGAACAACACAAGTATGGACAGCAGAAATTATAAACGATGAAGGAAAAATCACAGCAGTTGGACGAATGACTTTGACGAATATGAAGTAAACTTATACCTCTCTAAATCAAAAATAAGTTTAGGGAGGTATTTTATAAGGTAAAATTAATTAATAATAATTATCTTGATGGTATAATATTAAAACAACATTTTTACATAAATAGAACATGAGGTGATTTGCATGAAAGTTTTAAGTGAACTCAAAATTAATAATAAAGTTATTAATGTAGAAATCCCAGAGAATGTTTTAAAAGCCTTAGATGTTAATGTAAATGATACAATTCAATTCATTGAAGATAATGATAAAATATCATTAGAAGTTAAGAAAAGTAATTTAGATTTAAACTTGATTAATGAAATTTTAACTGAAGATGATGAAATATTTAAAGAATTGGTAGATAGATGAGATATTTAACAGATGAGGATATTATAGAGTTAAATAAAATCGTTATAAAACGTTATAGTCCTAAAGAACCAGTAAAAGTTCTCGACAGAAATGCTTTAAATATGATTGTGGAGAATATGAAGCAAGAAGTATATGGGAAAGAATTATATCCTAAATTAGAGGATAAGGGTGCATTTCTTTTATATCATCTGATTAAAAAACACATATTTGCAAATGGAAATAAACGTACTGCCTATCTTTCTTTAAAGTATTTTTTATCCTTAAATGATTACCGTTTAATACTAGATAAGAGAGATGCAGTCGATTATATTGTCGATATCGCGATCAGACCTTATAATTTAGAAGAGATTTCTTTATGGATAAAAAATAATATGAATAAAATAAGTTAAATAACTAATACAAACCTAAATTTCACAAACAAAAATACGCCCATTCTAGTTTTTCTAGAATGGGCGTGTTGTTATTCATCAAGTTCTTGCTCTTTTTTACGTTGTTCAATTTTTAATTTATCTTCTTCTGTAAGTTCTTCGTAACCTATTTCGTCACGTCGTAATTCGTTTAAGATTGTTAGTCTATACGGCTCTACGTCTGAGTGGAAGGCACTTCTCGCAAGCATATGTGCACCTGTTGGTGCGATGATGTAAATGAATACGAGTGCGAGTATTAGAGTGATTTCAAATCTCTCTTCGAAATACCAAAAGTATAGGAATACAGCGAGTAGAACGAGTGATACACCGAGTGTTGAACTTTTACTTGCAGCGTGGAGTCGTGAGTACATGTCTGGAAGTCTCACGATACCGATTCCTGCAACGATGGAAAAGAATACCCCGGTTAATACGAGTATCGTTACGATACTAGTCATCAGGATCTCTATCATGATCGATCACCCATCCTTTCTCTAAAAATTTGGCCATTGCGACTGTACCTACAGCACCGAGCATACCGATAATCATAATTACAACGATTAAATAAGGAGTGTCAAGTAGGACTGAGAAAATCCCAATCGTTCCCATTAGCATAACTCCAAACGCATCTAACGCGACAATTTTATCGTGTAACGTCGGCCCTTTGATAATTCTATACGATGCGATACCGAGCGCGACTGCCATTCCAATAATTGCGATAATGAATATGACTTGTAAAAATGAAATCATGGGCGACCCACCTCTTTAATGAGACGTTCAAATGAGTGTTTAATAGCCTCGATTTCTTTATCGGCATCGACTAAGTTTACCCCGTGGATATATAGCGTTTTAAAGTCATCACTAATTGCAACGACGACTGTACCTGGTGTTAACGTGATAAGAGAGGAAAGAAGTACGACTTCCCAATCCTTTTGTAAATCACACGGATACGCATAGAATCCAGGGTGTACGTTCATTTTTGGTTGAAGGACGATTTTTACAACTTCAATGTTTGCAAGGAGTAACTCGTAAACGAATACGAAGAATAACTTGAGAATTCTCCATACGCGGATGAGGTAAAACGTACCTGGTAAGAAGTTACGTAATATGGATACGGCAATTAGCCCCATTAAATACCCCATCACGAGAGTGCTCACTGTAAAACTGTTGTTCATAAACGCCCATAGGAATGCGAGTAAGAAATTGAGTAATACTTGTATTGCCATTTACTCCACCCCCATAATATATTCTGAGTAAACAAACGGATCTGCGAGTGCTTGTGCAGCCATTTCAAAGTATGGATATAAGAAATCTGCACTTAGACCGAATGCGATTGATACGATAACGAGTCCAACTGCACTAAAGAGTAGTTTATCAGTCTTCATTGGTTTTAACTCTTCTTCTACAGCGTGTTCACCGAAGAACACGTGTATAAATACTCTCATAATACTGTATAGAATCACTAAACTAGAGAATAAAATAATGACGCCTGAAATATAGTGTTCATTTATAAATAATGATTTCACGATATACACTTTACCGAAAAATCCAGGGAATGGTGGAACTCCTGCAAGTGATAATCCTGCTAAGAAGAACGTCCAACCAACTACTGGGTGAACTGACATTAAGCCGTGTATATCTTTTGCGTTATGTTTACCAGTTCTATAAATGATAAAACCAACGAGTAAGAATAACGCTGTTTTAATAATCATGTCGTGGATGAGGTAGTAAATACTACCAATCATACCATCTAAATCGAGCATTGCGACAGCTGAGATAATAAATCCAATCGCAATCATAATGTTATAGATGATGACCATCTTCATGTCGTACGTTGAAATCGCACCGATACATCCGATAATAATCGTTAGCATCGATAAGACGAGTAAAACAGTACTAATATAGCTATAGTCTAAATTGAAAAATAGACTGTACGTACGCATCAGTGCGTACACACCGACTTTTGTCAGTAATGCACCGAACGCTGCAAGTATTGGGATTGGTGGTGCGTTATATGAATCTGGTAACCAGAAGTAGAGCGGGAATACCGCTGCTTTAGTTAAGAATACAAACATAATAACGACACCAATTAACGTAATGACTGTTAAATTACCGTCGTAATTCGATAGTTTCACGTGGATATCTGCCATGTTTAAACTACCAACAACAGAATATAAAAATCCAATTCCAAGTACTAAAAAGTTCGATGAAATAATATTAACGACTAAATATTTAAAGCCTTCTCGTAACTGAATCGTACTACTACCAATTGTAAGTAATACATATGACGCGATTAAAAACACTTCGAAGAATACAAACATGTTGAAAATATCTCCAGTAGTAAACGCGCCGTTTACACCCATGATCATAAATAACATCATCGGATAATAGAAATAACGTTCGTTATTAACGCCAATCGATTGGAACGAATAGACTGTAACGAAAAACAGTATGATCGATGTCGTTAATACGAGTAAAGCACTTAACATATCATAAACGACTGTAATACCAAATGGTGCTGGCCAGTTACCAATATTTGTAACTAATACACCATCTGTATATATACGTTGTACAATAACTATTGAAAAAATTACCATTAACACACTTGCGAGTGTTGTGACCGCTCGGTGTAACACAGGGTTTCTACCGACGAGTAACATAATCACCGCAGCAAGACCTGGAATGACTAATGGCAATATAAGTAATAAATTAATAACCATCGTCTCTTCCTTTCATGTCTTCAGTATCATCTGTACCGAGTACTTTATAGTTGTTTAACGCAAGCACTAAACTATAAGCAGTCAGTGCAAACGATATAACGATTGCTGTAAGAATCATCGCTTGTGGTAACGGATCGGTATACACTTCGACACGTTCATCTAGAATAGGAACGTTTCCTCGTTTTAACTGACCCATCGTGAGTAACATAAGGTGAACACCGTGGGATAATACCGAAATACCGATAATAATTCTTAACACACCTTTAGAGAGGATTAAGTACGTCGCACAGCCGATGAGTACACCTGAAAGAATAATCATTACAAACTCCATTAATCCTTCACCCCTCCAACTGCGATTAAAATGAGTATCGTTGCCCCGAATACGACTAAAAAGACACCGAGGTCAAAGAATACTGCAGAGTGGATATGCACGTCACCTAATAACGGGACATAAACATCTGTTAAAGCATGTGTAAAGAAAGGTTTACCGAATACCATTAAAAATAACGGGACTCCAATAGCGAACAGTAACCCGAGTGATATTAATAATTTTAACGGAATCGGTAGCATCTTCTTTAACGTCTTTACATCATAAGCAATAAGTAAGAGTAGCACTGCTGAACTCATGAGTAATCCACCGACGAATCCTCCACCTGGCGTATAGTGCCCTGCAAAGAATAAGTTCAAACTAAACATCGTGATGATGAAAAACGCAACTTTAGAGATGTACTGTAAATGCACATCGTTCATTTGTCGATGGAGTGCTTTGTAGCCGGCTCTTTTAAGTGTGCTCTTCATTTTCATCATCCTTTCTTAGGTTCGTCATTCTCATTAAAATGTAAATTCCGATTCCGGCGATTGCGAATACAACTGTTTCAAACACAGTATCGTAACCACGGAAGTCAACGAGAATAACGTTTACCATATTTTTACCTGCAGCTAAGTCATAAACGTGTTCGATATGATATTCAGAAATCGATTCGAATATACGGTGACTGTATGCAGATAATCCAATTAAAATCGAAACTGCTCCGACCATTACTGCAACGAAGAAGTTCGTTAATTTAAACTGACGTGTTTCTGGTAATTTACTTACTTTAGGTAAGTGATAGAAACATACTAAGAATAGAGTCGTCGTTACAGTTTCAATCGCGAGTTGAGTTAATGCTAAGTCTGGCGCTCTAAAGAATACGAAGAATAATGCCATACTAAATCCAACTGCACCGAGCATAATAATGCTGACCATACGAGATTTTGTAATCATAATAATTCCGAGTGAAACTAATATAACAACAACTAGAATCACTTCTTGAATTCCTATAGGTGCAAGGTCTGTAAGACTTAAATTTAAACCAGTTCTAAACATCGTAACGATACTAAAGATTGTTAAGAAGCCGAATATATACAGTAGATATGTTCTTAAAAATCCTGTAGATAATGTATTCGTTACTTTGTTAGAGTATTTTGTACTGTTTACGAGTGACTGGTCATAGAAGTTATTTAACGTAAATGGCTCTTTAATATAATCGTAAATAAACATCCAGCTGTCTCTAAAGTAGTAGAGTAGTGCTCCGACTAAGACGATTAAAATCGTAGAGAGTAAAGCAGGTGTTACACCGTGCCAAAAACTAATCGATACGTCGACAAAATTTTGACGATCTAAAATGGCACTTGCTGCTGGACTAATAATCGTATTCGATAAAATGTTCGGGAATAAGCCGATAATGACGACGAGCGAAGCTAAAATTGCTGGTGAAATTAACATCAGCATCGGAGCTTCAGACGGTTCTTTTGGAGTATCAAATGATTCTCCAGTAAATACCCCAAATATTAATTTCATCGAATAGACGAAAGTAAATATACTTCCGAGAATCGCAAGTAATGGGAATAAAACACTAATCGTACTTAATAGAGTGATGTTCGACTGAGAAATTTCAAACATCGCTTCTAAGAACATTTCTTTAGATAAAAATCCATTAAATGGCGGAAGTCCTGCCATAGAAAATGCAGTAATTAACGTAATTGTAAAACTGATTGGCATAATCGTCATTAGCGCACCGAGTCGCTTAATGCTACGCGTACCTGTTTGGTGATCGACAATCCCTGTCACCATGAATAGTGCACCTTTAAACGTCGCGTGGTTAATAATATGAAATACTGCAGCGATGACTGCGACTGTAAATATTTCTTCATTAAAACCAGCAGTGACAGCTAAAGCTCCAAGCCCGAGTAATGACATAATTAAACCGAGTTGAGACACGGTAGAAAATGCGAGTACTGCTTTCATATCATCTTTAACGACTGCATTAAACGATGCCCATGCGAGTGTAATGAGTCCGATAATTAAAATCGTATTGACCCACGTTAAGCTCCACATAAACACTGGTGTAAAGCGCGCGACTAAATATAGCCCTGCTTTAACCATCGTAGCAGAGTGTAAATAAGCACTGACTGGAGTTGGTGCTTCCATTGCATCTGGTAACCAAATATAAAACGGAAACTGTGCTGATTTTGTAAATGCACCGAGTAAAATTAACACGAGTGCAATGACTCCAATACCACTTGATGCGATCACATCTGATGAAGCAATCATTTCTCGAATGCTAAATGTTTCGGTAATAATGCTAAGTAAAATGAAACCACCGAGCATCATAAATCCACCGAACATCGTAATTAACATCGATTTTTGAGCGCCGTAAGTAGAACGTTCTTTTGTCGTCCAAAACGCGATGAGTAAGAAACTCGAAATCGACGTCAACTCCCAAAACATATATAACATTAAAACGTTATCAATTGTCACAACACCGAGCATCGCTGCCATGAACATTAAGAGGTAGACGTAAAAGTTACCGAGTTTTTCATCTTTTGAAAGATATCCAATCGAATATAGAACGACTAACGTTCCAATTCCAGATATCAAAATGGCAAAAAGTAATCCAAGGCCATCTATGTATACATCGAAGTTCATGCCGATTTTTGGCATAAAGTTTAACGTGTAGTAGATGTTTGACCCACTTTTTACTGTTGGTATTAACGTAAATAAATAAGACACGATAACGAATGGTACTGGTAGTACAAACCATCCGAGATGGATGTCTTTTTGATATTTATACACTACCGGTATAATAACAGCTGCTATTAATGGTAGTAATATTAAAAAATGTAATAACGTCACACCATAACCTCCTTCACACAATTATATGACTTTATTATACATGAATTAATATCGGTTTTAAATGCACACGATATGTTCTATAATGACTGTTGGAACAAAGTGAAGTTTAATCATACAACAATTTGATTAATGTTGAAATATTGGAGGAAAAATCAATGGCATTTTCACAAATGGACAAAACAGTATTAGAAAACGAACAAAGTGTCGTTATTAAAACAAATAAAGGTGACATTACAGTACGACTATTTGCAGATAAAGCACCGAAAACTGTAGAAAACTTCGTTACACATGCTAAAAACGGCTATTACGATGGTCAAATTTTCCACAGAATTATTAAAGATTTCATGATTCAAGGTGGTGACCCTACAGGTACTGGTATGGGTGGAGTAAGTATTTGGGATGAGGACTTCGAAGATGAATTCCACGAAGAGTTATTTAACTTCCGTGGTGCGTTATCAATGGCCAACCGTGGACCAAACACGAACGGCTCACAGTTTTTCATCGTAGAAGCGATTCGTGTTCCGATGAATATGCTCGGTCAATTAGAAGGTGCTGGATATCCTGAAGAAGTAATTAAAACGTATGCTGACCTCGGTGGGACACCTTGGTTAGATAACCGTCACACTGTTTTCGGTCAAGTGATCGAAGGGATGGACGTTGTCGATAATATCGCAAGTGTAACAACTGGTCCAATGGATAAACCAGTAGAAGACGTCGTCATCGAAACGATTGAAGTTTTATAATTAAATCGACAAATAATTGTCAGAAATTCATCGTAGGAGAATCCGCATAATTTGTTATACTAATAAGGTAAAGGTGTGTGAATGACTTATGATGGAATTTCTTTATTTCCCTGAAGATAAAACTGAATATATTCCTGGAATTATTACGCTCGTTGTTTGTATCGTTTTAGCGTATGTAGCGTTCTTATTAATTCGAAAATATTCAAAAAAGCAAGAACAACGTGCACAGGAGTTCGAACAAGAAGTTTTAAATAAAATAAATTCAGACGTGCATGACGATCATCATAAATAGATTGAATAAATGGAAGCCTCACTTAAAATATGCTATTATACAATAGTGTTATAGAAGTGGGGTTTTTTCGTGACAAAACACTACCGAGCAGGTCAATTTGTTAAAGTAAAAGTAACAAACGTTCGGCCATACGGTGCTTTTGTCAAAACGATGGATGGTGTAGAAGGACTTATCCATATTTCAGAAGTGATGGATAACTTCGTACAAAATATCCATCATTATCTTTCAAAAGGGCAGATTGTAAAGTGCAAAATTTTAGCAGTAAACGATAGGGATGGAAAATTAAATCTGACCTTAAAAGAGAATGAATACTTCAAGCAAAAGTGTAAGAAAAAGGCAGAAAAATCGATATTAGATACGATTGAACAAACCGAAAAATACGGTTTTGACTCCCTACGACAGCGTATGCCTATTTGGATTAAAGAGGCAAAAGAACAAATGTATGACCGGTAAAAGACTTAGCAAGCGCTAAGTCTTTTATTTTTTTATATTTACATATAACGAAACTAATAATACATAGATTCGTAAGTTTATACAAAACTATCTAATAGCTTGAATACTCATATAGTAATGTGAGATTATAATAGAAGATAAACTATTTTTAGGAGGATACTTTTTTATGGATTACTCTATGAATCACTATAGACACGAACCATTCGTGGACTATACGAAAGAAGAAAACAAAGCATGGGTTAAAGAGGGAATTAAAGAAGCTCAAAAGATCTTCGGTCAAGAATTCCCATTAGTTATTAACGGTGAAAGAATTTTCACTGAAGATAAAAGTGAAGTATACAACCCAGCAAACAAATCAGAAATCATCGGATACGTTTCACAAGCGACACGTAAAGAAGCTGACCAAGCGATGGAAGTTGCGAAAGAAACATTTGAATCATGGAGAAAAACTTCATTCTCAATGCGTTCAGATATTCTTTTCAAAGCAGCTCAAATCGTTCGCGACAGAAAAGCAGAATTCACTGGTCACTTAGTGAAAGAAGCGGGTAAACCATGGAAAGAAGCGGACGGAGAAGTTGCAGAAGCAATCGACTTCTTAAACTACTACGGACGTCAAAACTTAGAATTAGCGAACGGTAAAACAGTACAATCACGTGCAAATGAATACAACCGTTTCGACTACATTCCTTTAGGTGTTGGATATGTTATCTCACCTTGGAACTTCTCATTTGCAATTATGGCAGGTACTGCAGCTGCAGCACTTGTTTCAGGTAACACAGTATTATTAAAACCTTCTTCAAACACGCCAGTTGTTGCATACAAGTTTGTTGAAGTTCTTGAAGAAGCTGGATTACCAAAAGGTGTAATCAACTTCATCCCAGGTTCATCAAGAGAAATTGGTGACTACTTAGTAGACCATAAAGATACTGCATTCGTATCATTCACTGGTTCACGCGACGTTGGTGTACGTATTTATGAACGTGCAGCAGTTGTTCATGAAGGACAAGTAAACTTAAAACGTGTTATCGCTGAAATGGGTGGTAAAGACACGATTGTTGTAGACAGCGGTGTAGATCTAGACGAAGCAGCAGATGCAATTGTAAACTCTGCATTCGGATTCTCTGGACAAAAATGTTCAGCATGTTCACGTGTAATCGCACTTGAAGATGTACATGATGAATTACTTGCAAAAGTAGTTGAAAAAACAAAAGAATTAACAGTTGGTGACCCATCTGAAGATATCTTCATGGGACCAGTTATTGATCAAGCGTCATTAGATAAAATCGAGAAGTACATCGAAATCGGTAAACAAGAAGGTAAACTTGAAATCGGTGGTAAAATCGAAAACGAAACAGGTCACTTCGTTTATCCAACAGTATTCTCTGGACTTAAACACGATGACCAAGTGATGAGAGAAGAAATCTTTGGACCAGTTGTCGGATTCGCAACAGCTAAAGACTTCACTGAAGCAATCAAATTTGCAAACAATACAGATTACGGTTTAACAGGTGCAGTATTCACGAACAACCGTGAACATTTAGAAGAAGCTCGTCGTGACTTCCACGTAGGTAACTTATACTTCAACCGTGGTTGTACGGCAGCAATCGTTGGATACCAACCATTTGGTGGATTCAAGATGTCAGGTACAGACTCTAAAGCAGGTGGACCAGACTACTTATTACTCCACATGCAAGGTAAAACAACTTCAGAAATGTTCTAATATAATCTACTTCTATAATAGGAGGTGTCAGTATGACACAATCAAAAGATATCATTCAATTAGCTGATAAAGTAGCAGCACCAACATATAAACCTCTGCCGATTGTCGTTGACGTGGCAGAAGGTGTATGGGTAAAAGACCCAGAAGGTAATAAGTATTTAGATATGCTTTCTGCATATTCAGCAGTAAACCAAGGTCACCGTCACCCTAAGATTATCGAAGCACTAAAAGAACAAGCAGATAAAGTAACACTTGGATCTCGTGCGTTCTATTCAAGCAACTTAGGTGAATGGTTAGATAAACTTAACGAAATTTCTGGAAAAGAAATGGGTATTCCTATGAACACGGGTGCTGAAGCAGTTGAATCTGCAATTAAAGCAGCTCGTCGTTGGGGTAAAGAAGTTAAAGGTATCGAAGATGGTAAACAAGAAATCATCGGTATGAACGGTAACTTCCACGGCCGTACGTTAGGTGCGATTTCACTTTCAAGTGAAGAAGCATATAAAGACGGATTCCACCCATTAGTACCAGGGTTCCCACTTGTACCTTATGGTGATATTGACGCATTAAAAGCGGCAATTAATGAAAACACAGTTGCTGTAATCTTAGAGCCAATTCAAGGTGAATCAGGTATTAACATTCCACGTGACGGATTCTTAAAAGAAGTTCGTGAGTTATGTGATGAGAACAACGTTCTCATGATCGCTGACGAAATCCAATGTGGACTTGGCCGTAGTGGTAAATTATTCGCATGTGACTGGGAAGACGTTAAACCAGATATGTACATCTTAGGAAAAGCACTCGGTGGTGGAGTATTACCAGTATCAGTTGTGCTTGGAGACAAAGAAGTACTCGAGTTAATGACTCCTGGATCACACGGTTCAACATTCGGTGGTAACCCACTTGCAGCAGCAGTATCTATTGCAGCAATCGATGTTTTACTCGATGAAAAACTTGCAGAGCGCTCAAACGAACTCGGTGAGTATATGAAATCAGAACTAAAAACAATCGATAACCCAATCATTAAAGAGGTACGTGGACGTGGATTATTCATCGGTATGGAATTAACAGAAGATGCGAGACCATACTGTGAAGCGTTAAAAGAGCGTGGACTATTATGTAAAGAAACACATGACACAGTCATTCGTTTTGCACCACCTCTAATCATCGAAAAAGAAGATTTAGACTGGGCAATCGGACAAATTAAAGAAGTACTTTCTAAATAATATTAGAAGTCGAAACTCTCATACATGTAGGTGTATGGGAGTTTTTTTGTTGCCTCTATACGGCTTCATCATTTAAAAGGTGTTATAATATAACAAACGATAATCGGTAGGTGAAACGATGCAGAAATATATCGAATTGTTTACAACTAAAGAAGGGCTAGAACAGATATTTGAAGCGTTCGATGGCTTAGGTATCTTCGTCGGCTTATTACTAGTCTTTATAGAATCGTTTTTACCGTTTTACCATTGATTGTTATCGTCATATTAAATACGAACGCGTATGGTTTTTTTATTGGATTTTTGATGAGTTATTTAGGAAGTGTACTCGGGAGTTATTCAGTATTTCTAGTCGTTAGAAACTTCTTAAAAGCACCGGCAACGCGCTATATTAATAAACATAAAACGTTAATTAAGATGCGAGAATTCATTGACAGAAGAGGGTTTACGTTTTTATTTATATTAATGTCATTACCATTTACTCCCTCATCTGTTGTCAACGTGATAGCTGGAGTATCTAACGTAAAAAAACGCGTCTATTTGTACATATTGATCGGTGCAAAATTTATAATGATACTATCGATTTCAATTGTCGGTCATGATGTAACGACATTTTTTACATCACCAACGAGACTTATTTTATCAGTTGTATTTTTAGTCGTATTATATGTGATATCAAAATTATATGAACGTTATTTAAATAGAAAAATGAACAGTAATTAGGAGTGGCAGTATGTTAAAGGAAATTAGAGAATGGGTTGTGACGATAGTTGTCGCCCTCGTCGTCGTATTTTTAGTGAGACAATTTTTACTTACACAGTTTGTTGTAGATGGTGCGAGTATGGCGCCAACATTTATAGATGGGGATAGAGTATTTGTAAGTAAAGTATCATACAAGATGCATGACGTTGAACATGGAGACATTGTCGTATTTGATAATAAGGAAGGCGAAGCGTACATTAAACGCGTCATCGGTGTACCAGGGGACGACGTTAAGATGGTTGACAAAGAAGTGTATGTCAACGGTGAACGTATCGACGAAAGTTACGTATCATACAAAAAAGATTCTTATTTAGATAACTTTGAGTTATCAGATCTTGGTGTCAATGGTGAAATTCCTGAAGGCCAATATTTAGTGTTAGGAGATAATCGGCCAGTAAGTAAAGACTCAAGACAATTTGGTCTCATAGAGGATGATCAAATTATCGGAAAAGTATTCTTAAGATTTTGGCCGTTTTCTGAAATATCGAATGATTTCTCTGATTAATTAGGAGGTATACGATGATTAAAGTTTGGACAGGTATAAGTGGTGCCGGTAAGTCTAAAGAAATGTTTAGACAAATTAACGAGAAAACCGATAAAGATCCACTTGGACATCGAATTTATATCATAACACCAACGCAAAACACTTAACGTATGAAGAAATATTAACGACAGATGAAGATAAAACGTACAAAGGAAGTTTAAGAACGACAGTCTTAAGCTTCTCTCGTTTTATTTGGCATGTTTTTAATGAAATTGGACATCGAGAAAAAAATCGTGTTAGTGAAGTCGGACATATTATGCTTATACATAAAATTCTTCAGCAATTTGAACCCGACACGTTAAAGTACTACAAAGATTCAAGGCAATATATAAAATTCTCGCAAAAGCTATTAAAGACGATTCAAGAATTTATTAACTATGATATTAGTGCAGATGATATTGAGAGTTTAACGTTTAAAGACAACCGAACGAAAGAAAAGTATGAAGATCTCGTAAAAGTGTATCGTACATGGCTCGATACAATTGAAGACTATTCAATTGAAAACATTAACTTAATGCCACATTTTTTAGAAGTACTACAGACAATTGATGTGAATGAAGTTGAAAGTTTAAATCATGCGACGATTTATATCGATGGATTCCATAACTTTACAGAACTAGAACTTCAGCTCATTAAGACGCTCACTCGATTTACCGACGACATTACACTTTTACTGATGCATAGTGGAGATAATTTAGAGCTCTTTAGAAAGACAGAAAACGTCATCGCTAGTTTAAAAAGAGAGGAATTGTTTGGTAGCGATGGAGTTAAAGTCATCGAGTTTTCTCATGAAAACTATCGTGCAAATAGTGAGGGCTTATACGAAGTTGAACGATATCTACGTAAAGGTACACCGATAAATAATAATGACGGCGTTAAACTTATAAAAGCACCGAATATGAGAGTCGAAGTCGAAGAAGTGATGCGCCAAATTGAAACGCTCGTACGTACAAAAAATGTTCGATATAAAGATATCGGTATTTTATATCGAGATAGTAGTTATATTGAAGTACTACGATATTACTTTGAGAAGTTTGATATCGCATATTCAGTCGATCAAAAGTATAAAATGGTGCAGCATCCATTTATACAATTTATGATGAGTGT
>NZ_CAVG010000137.1 GCF_000438455.1 Nosocomiicoccus massiliensis | reverse complement strand
ATCGATTATTAACATTATGAAAAGTGGTTATTTAAACTATAAAAATGACGACGATGCATTATACTTTTTTGAAAACGTCATATTAGAATCTGGAATCGATTATAAATCCGGATTATTTAATGACGATTTATTTAGACGCTTTCTAGAAACACGAGACGACGGTAAAGAATTAAAACTTACTGAAGATGATGAATTAAAAATCAAAGCGATGCTCGATTATAAAAACAGAGTGCTCGGCGCATTAGATAATCTATACGCTAAATTAAACAACGGTACAAAAGCGATTGATTACATCCGTACTATATATAGCTTTTTAGAAGAAAATGGTGTATTAGAACGACTCGAACAACATATCGACGATATTGATAACAAAAATCGTCAAAATGAAACTGAAGATGCGTACAACCACTTTATCGGTCTTCTAGATGACGCGAATATCGTATATGGAGAAGAAACGGTTGAGTTTAACATTTTTGTCGATAACTTAATGGAAGGTCTACTTGAAGCAGAATTTAATTTATTACCGGCAACACTCGATGAAGTTACTGTTGGATTACTGGACCTTGCGAAAGTTGAAAATAAAAAATATATATTTATGATCGGTATGAACAATAACGTCATGCCGATGGATATGAGTCATAACGATATTATCACTGACGAAGAAAAAGAAGCGTTTGAATTGAACGACATTCAAATCACTCCAAGAGATGAAGTACTTCGTCAAGATGAACGCTTTGTCTTTTATCATGGTGTGACGCGTCCAACGGATGGACTATTCATTAGCTATGCGGTAAGTAATTTAAAAAATGAGCCGACAAAAATTAGCCCGTTTATTGAGGAGTTAAAAAACGCATCAAACATGTCGGTGATCAATCCGTCGTTATATGGTACTCGAGATGTGGAATATAATATCTCCAGCATCGATAGTATGCGTGATTTACTCCTTGAGCACTTAAGAAATATATTAAATACACCGAAAAAATATAAAGATACAGTAACAAAAGGTGTTAAAGATAAAGTATTTTTAGAAACACTTCAAGCGCTTAAAAATGACGTTAATCATAAAGACATATTTAATCAGTTAGTGAGACATTTATCGTATAAAAACGAAAGTGAAAAAATCGATATATCAGTCGCAACAGAATTATACGGTGATGCTTTAAGTGGGTCTGTATCGAGGTTTCATAGCTTTTATAATTGCCAGTTCCAACACTTTATGGAGTATGGTTTAAAACTTGATCAGCGTGAAGATTTAAACTTGAAGCGGTAGATCTCGGTAACTTATACCACTCAGTACTAGAAGATGTGTTAAAAAATCATTTTAACTATGAACTGCGGGAGCTAACACCATCTGATATTAACAAAGCAGTAACAGAGTCTGTAAATACTGCAGTTAAAAATATTTCTCACGGTATATTTGAACATACGGGATACTATAGAATATTAAAGTTAAAAAGTATTGAGACAATTACAGATGTCGTGATTAACTTAGAACGTTATTTAGAAGCATCGGATTTTAATATTCAATATTTAGAAGAAAAATTTGGCCACGAAAACGACTTGTTTGGTGCGTATCAACTCGAGACTGAAAAGAAAAACATAGTAAACTTACGAGGAGTTATCGACCGAATTGATACAAATGTACGTGAAGATGGTACTTATATTTCTTTAATCGATTATAAATCAAGTAAAAATAAAGACCTCGATTTAAAAGACGTATATCTCGGAACAGAACTTCAACAATTTATATATATGAATATTATTGAATCAAATGCTGAAAAATTCGGAGGAAATCTACTTCCGTTAACGATGATGTTCTATCCAGTCGTAACTACAAAAACGAGTGCTAACAATCAAACGCAAAATAAGTTAATGACTGCGAAAACACCTGAAATGTATGAAGAGATGTTAAAGG
>NZ_CAVG010000136.1 GCF_000438455.1 Nosocomiicoccus massiliensis | reverse complement strand
CATTATCAAGCAAACGACGAAAATTTCGTAATGCTTGAGGAGTTTTTATCTACTGATAAACAAAATGATTATTTAAAAAGAGCAGTATTAAAGTTGTATAACGAGGCGATTGCGACAGAACACCCACTTTCATTTTTAGAAGGGTTAATGGACGAGTGGTTAGATGTCGAATTGTTAACGGAAATTTACGATCGTTATAAAGAGAAAAACTTAAAAATAATCGAAGAAGCACTTGAAGCGGTAGACCAGCTGCTAGAAGGTTTATTTTCAGTACATGTGGACTTAGATTATAACGATAAACAAATTAAAAAATTACAAGACCTCGCTGATGAGTTTAAAGCAATCCATTTAAAAGTTAGAAATAATACCGCATCTTCAACAGAAATTGATACTAAAATGATTACTAGAAATACTAAAGTATATAAGAGTATCGAAGATGAAGCGGATAAAAACTATATTAGTCAACTGATTGATCAAACGAGTGAGAAGCGAAAAGCTGTCATAGGGTTGAACGTAATGACGTTAGAGTCATTTTTAGAAGAAATGGCAAATATGAACGGTGTCCGGAATACTTTTATACAGCTCGCAATGGAATTAATTGAAGCATATGGTAAACGTAAACGTGAATCGAACACGATGGACTTTAACGATTACGAACACTATGCGATTGATATTTTATCTCGTAACGATGGAGAGATTAGTAAGCTGTATCAGAATAAGTTTAAAGAAGTGATGATCGATGAGTACCAAGATACAAATAGAGTACAAGAATCGATTATTATGCGTTTAAAATCTGGTGATGCGCATGATGGAAACTTATTTATGGTTGGAGACGTTAAACAATCGATTTACAGATTCCGTCAAGCAGAACCTAAACTCTTTTTAGAAAAGATGGATGCGTTCCAACAAGAAAATTCTGGTACGTTAATTACTTTAAACAAAAACTTCCGTTCGAATATCGGCGTGTTAGAAACGACGAACTTTATCTTTAAGCATCTCATGGACCGGGATGTCGGTGAAATCGATTATACGGATAACGAAGCGTTACACGTTGGTCTAGAGAAAAATAAAACGCCAATCCAAACAGAAGTTGAAGGCATCGTATATTTAAAAGGTGCACTGTCTAAGGAAGAAGCAGAAATTAATTATGTCATCAAGAAAATCTTAGAGTTACGCGAACAAAACGTCGATTATAAAGATATCGTTATTTTAACACCAGCACGACAAGCCATCGATACGTATCATAGTAAATTTAAAGAATATAACATACCGTTAGTGTACGAAAATAATACGGGGTATTTTGACACGCTTGAAATACGCACAATGGTGAACTTTATTTCAGTGATTGATAACCCGCTTCAAGACGATCATTTAGTTGGTCTATGTCGTATGCCTTTCTTTAATTTTACAAATACAGATATTGCTAAAATACGAGTTAGCGATGAAAACAAACGTGGATATTTCTATGATTCGTTAAAAAATTATGATGTAGACGATGAAACAAAAGAAAAAATTGAGTTTCTTTTATCAGAATTACAGTTGTTACAAGAAGAAGCGAAATATCGTTCGGTCACATCGCTATTAAAATATATGTACGACAGATACGATATTATCGAATTCTTTGCGGGACTTCCGAGTGGTGATACACGTAAGGCGAATTTAAATGGATTACTCATTTATAGTATGGAATTTATGAAACGAAACCACCATTCACTGTATGAATTTATAAACTATATTCAATACTTATCAGATCGTAATGTTGATTTTGGTGAGGAGCAAGTCGTGAGTGAGGAAGAAGATGTCGTTAAAGTAATGACGATTCACTCATCTAAGGGATTAGAATTTAAGCACGTCTTTTTAGTGAATAATCAGCGCAGTTTAAGAAGTCGTGATTTAAATGATTCGATACTCGTTCACCCGATGTATGGAGTGTCGATGAAAACTTATGACGCGACACATAAACTTATACAGTCTAACTTACATTATGAATATATGAAAGATATGCTTCATAAAGAAGATATTTCAGAAAGACTTCGCTTATTATATGTTGCATTAACACGAGCAGAAGAATGTTTATATATCCCGTTATTAAAAGACGAACCGTTAGATAAGTTCGAATCGTATCAAGAAGAAAACGCATTGTTTTTAGACGTGTTTGAAATTAAAGACATTGACATCGATTCAATAGAACCGAACGTACCACTACCAAAAGAATTCAGGTTAAACGCTAGTGATTACAGAACATTACTCGCTCCAATTTTATTTGCAAATAAAGAGAACCCTTATTTTAAAATTTCCATGCATTATGATAATGGAGAAGCGACTGCTGAAGTGACAGAACGTCTAACGCTCGATGACTTATTTGATTTAACAGATAGCGTGTATCCTTCACCAGAAATTATTGAACGACTCAATTATCAATATAAAGGTGGAGACGACTATTTAGAGAGTGTCAAAGACTCTGTCACTGAAATTAAACGCAGAAACGAAACGATCGATGAAACCGCAGAGTTAAGAACGGACATTTACAAAAAAGAAGTTCGACTTAGAAAGCCTGCATTTTTAGATGACACAAAAGATGCACCGATTTTCGGGACGATTATGCATGAAGTGATGGTACAAATCGTTCATCGAATAGATTCAATCATTCAAAGTGGCAACAAAGAAAGTTTAGTGCGTGCAATTGTTCATAACTACACACAAGATTTAGAATATGTGACTGAAGAAAACAGAGCACGCATGACGGAGTATGGATTACGATTTGTTGAAGATAAAACGATACAATCTATATTTAAAGAGTCTCTACAAAACTATACAGAATTACCATTTATAATGAGTCAAAAAACGATCGATATTAGCGATGTACATGGTAAGATGGTACAAGGTATTGTAGACTGCTTAGTGAAACATGATGATCGTTATATTATTATTGACTACAAAACGGATCGAGTTACAAATGAAACAGAAGCAGATTTAATAGAACGATACAGTGTTCAAATGGATATATATAGACGTTCAATTGAACACGCACTAAACGCACAAGTAGATGTGTACTTATATTATTTCAATTATGGAGTGTTAAATGTCTATGACTGTCAAAAAGGATAATGCACTCATTGGT
>NZ_CAVG010000135.1 GCF_000438455.1 Nosocomiicoccus massiliensis | reverse complement strand
ATTAAGTGGTATGGTCGTTTTATTTTTTAGAGAAAATTCATTAATAATTAGCTTAATCACAGCTGTTATATTATTAGTTTTATATTTAGTCGTTTGGACAATTATACCAGCGTTAACGTCGTTATCTACGAACGATATTATATATTCAAGCATCCAACAACTGAATAATTATCTCGGTGTATACCGTGAAAAAGATATCATTTCGATGATTGAATTAAACGTATCTTCCATCCGTGCAATGGATTTCTTTAGTCTGTTTATGTTCGTCTCACTACCATTCACTTTTATCGGTAGTATATTAGAACGTATCGATATCGAGAAATACTTTAAAACAAAAGGATATATTTTAACACTTGTTGTATTAACGAGTGCACTTCTAATAAAAATGATCGAAGTGCTAAGTTTAGGCAGTAGAAGTGGAAAGCTGATTGGGGAAAATATTGGTGGTATGATGCTCGGATTTGCATTATTCTTAACGATAATATTACTCGTCGAACAAGCACCTAAATTCGCGACGCTACTGTTTGAAATTCCTGGGAAATACGTGTTGTTTTTATTTATCGTATTTAACTTTTTAATGAGTATCATTTTTTACGGAATCGGTTTTAATTATTACGGAGAAGTCACAGTGGCAACGCTCGTTTTAATTATATTTATAATACTCATCGTATTATATGCGCTCATGCACATATTAAATAAATTCAATATTACACTATTAGAAATTTTTAAAAATAAACGTTAGTTAATTTTAAAGATATTAAAGCGATGTTTTGTTATACTAATTAAAAGGGATAAAGGAGTCGTCTCATGAAATTTTTATCATTTACTTATAAAGGCAATCCGACTTACGGAGTGAAAGTGAAAAGAGAAGATAGTGCTTGGAACTTACCAAAACTATTTGAACAATTTGGAGAAGAAAAAGAATATCCAAAAACTTTATTAGAAGGAATCACGACGTATAATACGTTAGATTTCCAAGAAATCGTACGTACTTTAGTTGAAAAAGCTGAAGCGGACGATAATAACCATTTATACAAAGCACCGTTTAACGAAATTGAATTTTTACCACCAGTTGCACCACCAAACAACCTGATTTGTTTCGGTCGTAACTATAAAAAACACGCAGATGAGTTAAATAATGAAGTATCACTGACTGTATTTACGAAAGCAAATTCAAGTTTAGTTGGTGATGAAGGTACAATCGAGTCATTTAGCGACGTCACTGACGAGTTAGACTATGAAGGTGAACTCGGTATTGTAATTGGGAAACAAGCGCATAACGTTCAACCACACTTAGCGCTCGATTACGTGTACGGTTATACAATCGTAAACGACATTACAGCACGTGATTTACAAAAATCATTAAAACAATTTTTCTTAGGGAAAAGTTTAGCAGCACCAGTTGGTCCATATATCGTGACTAAAGATGAATTACCGAACTTAAATAACGTATCGATCGTTACAAAAGTGAACGACGAGATTCGTCAAGACGGTAATACGCGTGATATGATTCTATCTGTTGAAGATATTATTGCAGAAGTTTCTAAGTACGTGAAACTGTTACCTGGAGATATTATCGCTACAGGCACTCCAGAAGGTGTAGCTGCAGGAATGGAGCACCCTGATTTCTTAGAGTCAGGCGATGCAGTTCGCGTATCAATTAATGGAATTGGTACATTAACAACTTATATTAAATAAAGGAGACACATGATGTTACATTTACACTTAACAGCAATTGCGCTCGCTTTTGTATTATTTTTAATCACGTATTTTTCATACAAAGGAAATCCTACAGCTGAAAATCGTAGAGCGTTTATTTTACACATGACACTAAGACTGTTTTACATTATCGTACTATTTAGTGGTGTAATGATTTTCATTCAAAACTTAAGTATCATTGGTAACATAAGTAACGGTCATATGATGTATGGTCTTAAAGCATTACTCGGACTTGGAGCGATTGCTCTAATGGAAATGACACTTGTTCGCGAGAAAAAAGAAACGAACGTACAAATGCTTTTAATTATCGCGATCGTTGTAATTATCGTTACAGTTCTACTTGGTTCTTACTTACCATTAGGTGTTTTATAATATTAAAACTGCAGATTATTCTGCAGTTTTTTATGTAGAATCAGTGAACTTACTATTTTCTATACATAAAAATTAAAATCCAGTATAATTGAATGTACATAATTGAAAGGTGGACGTAGATTGAAGAAG
>NZ_CAVG010000134.1 GCF_000438455.1 Nosocomiicoccus massiliensis | reverse complement strand
ACGGTGGAGACTTAGAAGGTATTGAGAATCAGTTAGACTACATAAAAGAGATGGGATTTGACACGATTCAATTAAGTCCAGTATTTGAAATGGACAATTCTGACATCCTCGGGTATAGCGTCACGGATTACACAAAAATAGCTGAGCGTTTCGGTGGAGAAGAGAAATTTAAAGATTTTATAAGTAAAGCACATGACAAAGATTTAAAAGTTATCGTAGATCTTCCAACGACAGCGACGGATGAGTTTACTGCTTTAGACGACCCACAAATGACGCCGATTATGGAAGAGTATATCGATTTAATCGACCGTCAATTTATTGATTTTAACAATGAAGAAAACCGTCAAAAATACAAAGAGTTGATGACAGAATTCGTCAATAACTTTGATATTGATGGTGTCAGTATGTACATCGTACAAAATGTCGATAGAACGGAAATTTTACCAAACGATATTAAAACGTATGCGGTCGTCTTAAGTGAAGATGTCGATGCTACAAACTTTGATTACACTGCTTACGATTCAAAACGAAAAAGTATTGCAGAAGCATTCGGAGGACTCGATAAAGATATTCCTGAGTATACGAACAGTGAAGAAATTTTAATGGCGGATCACTTCTTTAGTGAACGTTTTACGTCATATGCAGTTAAAAACAATCTCTTCCCTGGGACTCGTGTAAAAATGTTATATCCGTATTTAATCGCGCATGATGGACCAATGTTTGTAACTTACGGAACTGAAATTGCACAAAACGGGGATAATTTCGAAACGATTCATCCACAAATGAATTTATGGACAGATAAAGAAGTTCATGAGTTTATGAAAACAACTACTGAAGTATTTAATCAACATCCGAACTTATTAAATCGTGACACTGAAACGATTGTAAATAATCACGGTCTATATACTGTGTTATTTAAAACAGATGACGTTGATTTTATATTAGAAATTAACAACACGAGTGAGACACAAAAATTAGAGATTACTGATGAATATGTAAAAGATGGAAAAGAACTGAGTGGGTTACTACTAGGTGAGCGTGTGCAGCCACACGGAAATTCGTTATATCCTGTCATAGATAGAGAGTTAACGGAATTATTTGCTGTCATTGAATCACCTGGTTTAAACCATTGGTACTTAATTTCGAGTCTGTTAATATTTGGTGGATTTGTGATATTTATATTTATCGTTGCAAAACGTAGTAAAAGAAAAGAGAATAGATAAAATAATCGGGAAGCTATTATAGCTTCCCGATTGCTTTATATCCGAGCATATTGACGATATCTTTTGGACTACTAAATGGAGGTGCATATGCAACCTCAATGTTAATTAAGTCATCAACAGTCCCACCGAGACGTGTGAGTGTTGAGAGGATATCTAAACGTTTGTCGAGTCCTTCTTCACCTATACCGGATGCTCTTAAAATTTTACGTGTGTTTTTGTCGACGTAAATTTTTAACGATAAAGGTTTTGCACCTGGCATATATCCTGCTTTATTGTTTTGTGTTTGCTCAACGATGATATAGTCTTCGTCTTCTAAGTCTTTTAATGATAATCCCATTTTACCAACAGCAACATCGAAATATCTTAAAATAGATACTGAAAGTAACCCGTCGTGTTTGTACTGATCGTTTTCAGCAAGATGATTTGCGATAATGTACGCGAGTCGATGTGCCGGCCAAGCGAGCGCCACAGATACTTTTTTATGAGGTACGTGCTGGTAATGTGTTTCTATTGCGTCTCCGATAGCGTAAACATTATCGATGTTTGTTAATCCATATTCATCGACAGGTATATATCCGTCATTCATGACGACGTTAGACGATTTTAAAAAGTCTGTACGCGGTGTAATACCAATTGCTTGAATGATGAGTTCTGCATCGATGACTTCACCGTTATTTAACGTAAGTTTTGTTCCATCTAATTTTACAGGTTCACTGTTTAGTTCTAATCGAATGCCGTTTTTATCCATCTCTTCTTTAATCGGTTCACTAAACTCTTCTTCTATTGTGCTATATACTCTTTCGTTATGTTGGAGAATAGTTACTTCAAGACCTCGCTTACGTAACTGTTCAGACACTTCAAGACCAACAAATCCTGTACCGATTACAACTACATGTTTGACATCATGTTCAGTAATATATTGTTCGATAAGATCTAAATGATGTAAGTGCTGGAGTACAAATGATTGGGGCGCGTGTTTTACTGCGTCTATTTCATTCGCTTGTGCGCCAGGAGATACTATTAATTTGTCGTATGAATCGTCAAATGTTTCTCCTGTTTTTAAATTTTTAACTGTAACATAATTTTCCTTATCGTTTACTGAAATGACTTCATGTTCAGTATGCACATCGATGCCTTGAATTTTTAATTGTTCAGGAGTACGCGCAATTAAATCAGATCTCTCGCTCACTTCACGAGATAAATAATACGGTAAACCACAGTTTGCGAAACTTACATATGGGTTTTTATCGTATACCACGATTTCGCTCGTAGTGTCGAGTCGTCTAAATTGACTCGCAACCGTCATTCCACCTGATAATCCACCGATTATGACAAGTTTCATATATTACACTCCTTCAGTAAAGTAAAATAGTGCAATCGTTCCGTTTCCAGTATGTGAAATAATCGTTGGACCGATACTAGAAATTTGAACGTTCGTTAAATCCGTCTCTTTTAAAATTAAATCTCTTAACGCTTCTGCGTCTTTTAAGTTGTCAGCATGTGTAATGTGTACTTCAGTCGCTGCGCCTTCTTCTTTCATAAGTTCAATCATACGTTTTAAAACGCGTTTTAATCCGCGATACTTTTCAATCGGTACGAGTTTTCCGTCTTCTACATGGAGAAGCGGGCGAATGTTTAAAAGGCTACCTAAAAATGCTTGCCCTTTAGAGAGACGACCACCTTTAGCGAGGTAATCTAAATCAGATACTGTAAATAAATGACGAATGTGTGCTTTATCTCTTTCAATGTTTTCTATAACTTCTTCTTTAGATAAACCGTCATTTACATATTTTGCAGCACGTTCAACAAGTAGTCCGTAACCGTAACTTGCACTTAACGAGTCGATGACAGTAATATCAACGTCGTCGCGTTCTTCTAAAATCATCTCGCGCGCGATGTTCGCACTTTGATACGTTCCTGATAATTGACTTGAAAACGATAAATAAATAATCATCGAGTCTTCTTTTAAAGCTTCATTAAAATAGTTATATAACTCATCTGGATTTGCTTGACTCGTCAGTGGACGAATGCCATCATCGACTGCTTTTGATACTTCTTCACTTGAAATTTCGTATTTGTCGAGATATTCTTTACCATCAACGTTGATTTTAAGTGGTATAAAAAATAACTGGTGTTCTTTAGCAAAATCTAAACTGATGTCTGAACAGCTATCTACTAATAATTTCATATTATGACTCCTTATATTCTATATTTAAGTTAAAGTAATCGTTTAAATATCGACCAACACCGTCGTTGTTGTTATCATACGGTGTGACGTCTTTCGCGATATCTTTTAATTCATCGATTGCGTTTTTCATAGCGACACCGTGACTGACGTACTCGATCATTTGAAGATCGTTGTCTTCATCTCCAAATGCGATTGTACGAGACTCATCTAAGTTTAATGCATCTAATACATATTTGATACCTGTCGCTTTTGAGACGCCTTTTTTGATAATCTCGATGATTGCAAGTTGTGGTGCCCACTGCCTATGTGCAAGTGTTTCAGCATATACAGTATCAAATGCGTGACGAATATAATCGATGCGGTCTTCAGTTGTCTTAATGAGAAGAGACGTTGCTTCTTCTGGCATATTATCACGTAAGTCACCGGCGACTTTTTTAGGATTCCCCATATAAAACTCATCCATTAAGACGCTGTCGTGATATTGGAAGTATAAATCATCACGAACTTCTGCGACAATGTTTTTAATGTCGTATTTATCGATATGTACGACGATATCCTCGATGACATCTTGAGGTAATGTTTCTTGTAATGTTTTAAATTCAAAATCTAATGGGTGGTGTACGAATGCACCGTTAAAGTTAACGATTGGTGTGTTTAATCGTAACTCCTTATAGTAAGGAACTGACGCACGATACGGTCGACCCGTAGTAATCATGACGTAGTGTCCTTGTCTTTTTAATTCTTGAACGACACGATTTGTATAGTTTCCGATTGTATTTTCATCAGTGAGTAACGTGCCGTCTAAATCTAAACAAATAAGATACGGTTTCATGAAAATCATCCTTTCGGCTACTCTAATAATAGCATTATTATTCACTAGTTGTTTAATATTTGTTATATTGAATATACGATAATATATGCGAGGTGACAGAATATGGATAAAGCAATGGAAGAAAGCATGCTCGGTGCGTTAGAAAACGTTATTGACCCAGAGCTCGGTATAGATATTGTAAACTTAGGTTTAGTTTACGGTGTGTTTTTAGATGAAGACGGTAATGCAGGCGTGGAAATGACACTCACGTCGATGGGATGCCCGATGGGCCCAGAAATTGTACAAATGGTTGAAGAATCATTATTAGAATTACCGGAAGTTAAAAACGTGAACGTTCAAATTGTTTGGAATCCACCTTGGACAAAAGATAATATGTCACGTTATGCGAAGATTGCTTTAGGCGTATCATAACATTTAAGCGCTCAACATTATGTTGAGCGCTTTTTAATTTCTAAAAGAGAGTTGATAGGAAAGTGTGTTTACAATATACTATTAATTGCTATGAATCATAAGGGGTGCATAATTGCTGAGATTATACCCTTGAACCTGTTGAGGTAATTCTCGCGAAGGAATATGATACGCGGTTGATTCATAAGTAAACTTTTAGGAAGTGTATTTATGACAAGATCTAATGACAAGCTCGTCGTAATGATGGAAATTGCGATATTAGCTGCATTAAGTATGGGAATCGACTGGATCGATTCTGCATTCAAAATTGGGCCGTACAGCTTTAGTTTTTCAATGGTACCAATTTTAATTCTTGCGATTAGACGTGGAGTCGGCGCAGGGGTGCTCGGAGGTTTAATCTGGGCGATTTTACAAATTGTAACAGGAGACGCGGCAGGGAACTACATACATCCAGTGCAGTTCATTTTAGAATATCCACTCGCATTCGGTATTCTCGGAGTTGCTGGACTTGCATCTAAATATAAAAACTTAGTATCAATTGTTGCATTCTCATTTTTAGCAATTTTGTTACGTTACACGATGCACTTTTTTGCAGGCTGGATTTTCTGGGGGATTTACGCACCAGAAGGTCAACCAGCATGGCTTTATAGCTTAATTGCAAATGGTACAACGTTCTTAATTAATACGACAGTATGTATAGCGCTCGTTATTATTTTATTCTCAGTTGCAAAACGATTATTTGTACCAGAAGAAAGATAAAAAATACCAGTCGAACTTTTCATAAGTTCGGCTGGTATTTTTGTTTTAATAAGTTTACGATAACACGATGAATTGATACATAATCGAAAATACTCCTGCAGCGAAGCAGTAATAACTGAAATATTTGAGACGTCCACTCGTTAAAGCACCTTCTAGTAATTTAAACCCGATGTATGTTGCAATAATCGTTACAATAAATGACGCAATGTACGGAATGAGTAGTGTGTCGAGCATAGGATCTGTCGCGATATCTGAAATCGATAAAATTGCCGTTCCAAGTGATACTGGTATATAAAGTAGAAATACAAATCTTAATGCATTTTTCTTTTCTAAACCAACTGCCATCGAACCTACGAGTGTCGCACCGCTTCGACTAATTCCAGGTATTAACGCGACACATTGAGAAAGACCGACGATAATTGAATCTTTAACTGTTAACTCTCCGTCACGTTTAACACCTGATTTATTTTTTATAAACCATAGAGCAGTCCCTGTAAAGAGAAGCATTAACCCAACAAATCCAATCGATACGTTATCTCCAATAACATCTTTTAGTAAAAATCCTAAAACTCCAACAGGAATTGTTGCGATAATTAAGTAAATAACATATTTAAAATCCGTCGTTGCTTCTAAATCTCTATCTTTTTTAAATACATATCGTAAAAAGTTTTTAGCAATCTCAAAAATATCTTTCCAATATATGTACAAGACTGCAATGAGTGAAGCAGTGTTTAAAAATATTTCAAACGATAAACCACTCGCTTCAATTCCAAAAAGTTCACGCGCCATTACTAAATGACCACTCGAAGAGACAGGAATTGGTTCGGTTAACCCTTGTAATATCCCTAAGAATATATATTTAATCAGTTCTATTATATCGATATCCATGATTTAAAGTCCTCCTAATCAATATTACAACTATAGTACAAAGTGATATATAAATAAAGCGAAAATAAATAGTCAAAAAAGGTCAAAAAATTGAGTGAAACGCTTGAAATTAAAATATAACGATGTATAATATAAGTATGGTCAAAATTGGTCAAACACTTGAGGTGAGGAAATGGATATCAATAAAATGACTTTCAAAGTGCAGTCGATTATCGAACGTGCACAACAAATTTCAGTTGAACATAAAATTCAAACAATCGAACTCGCTGCTCTATTAAAAGCATTATTTACAGTCAGTGATTCAATGGCAAAAGATATTTTACTACGCGCAAATATTAATGTAGATGAATTGATTAAACAATATGATGAAAAGCTCAAAAGTTTTAACAAAGTAGAAGGGGACAATGTCCAGTATGGACAATATATGTCTCAAGGATTTAGTCGTGTAATTAGTGAAGCAGAAAAAGTAATGGGAGATATGAACGATGAATATATTTCTCAAGAACATCTTTTACTCGCAGCATTAAATGTAGACGACATATTAAAAACACAAGTTGGAAATAAAGATACAATCGTAAAAGAGATTATTAAAAAGATTAGAGGAGGAAAACACGTGACGACTCAAAATCCAGAAGTTCAATATGAAGTATTACAAAAATACGGTCGTGACCTTGTCGAAGAAGTACGTAAAGGTAATATGGATCCTGTGATCGGTAGAGATGAGGAAATCCGTAACACGATTCGTATATTAAGTAGAAAACGTAAAAATAACCCAGTATTAATTGGTGAACCGGGTGTCGGTAAAACTGCAATCGTTGAAGGGCTCGCACAGCGTATCGTTCGTGGAGACGTGCCAGATTCACTAAAGAATAAAACAATTTTTGAATTAGATTTAGCAGCACTCGTAGCAGGTGCAAAATTCCGAGGGGAATTTGAAGAGCGCTTAAAAGCAGTATTAGAAGAAATCAAAGAAGCAGACGGTAGAATTTTATTATTCATCGATGAAGTACACATGCTCGTTGGTGCAGGTAAAACAGATGGGGCAATGGACGCTGGTAATATGCTTAAGCCGATGTTATCACGCGGTGAACTCCATATGATTGGTGCAACGACGTTAAATGAGTACCGTGAATATATCGAAAAAGACTCTGCATTAGAGCGTCGTTTCCAAAGAGTACTCGTTAGTGAACCGACAGTCGACGACACAATTTCAATTTTACGTGGCCTAAAAGAACGTTATGAAGTACACCACGGGGTAAGAATCACAGACCGTGCGTTAGTTGCTGCAGCAGAATTGTCAGACAGATATATTACAGAACGATTTTTACCAGATAAAGCCATCGACTTAGTCGACCAGGCGAGTGCAACAATTCGTACAGAAATGGGATCTAACCCAACTGAACTCGACCAAATCAATCGTAAAGTAATGCAGATGGAAATCGAAGAACAAGCATTATTAAAAGAAGATGACCAAGTGTCTAAAGCACGTTTAGAAGAACTTCAAAAAGAACTTGCTGATGCGAGAGAAGCACAACAATCTCTATCTGCGAGAGTAGAGCGTGAACGTGAGCAAATTAGCGGAGTATCTCGTAAACGTGAAGAAATTGATAAAGCACGTCAAGAATTAGAGGAAGCAGAAAGCAACTATCAATTAGAGCGTGCTGCTGAACTTCAGCACGGTATTATACCGAAACTTCAAGCAGAGTTAAATGCACTTGAAGCAGAACTTCACGATGAAACAGAAGGTAAAGACCGTATTATCCGTGAAGTTGTTACTGATGAAGAAATCGGTATGATCGTATCACAATGGACAGGAATTCCAGTGACAAAACTCGTTGAAACAGAGAAAGATCGTCTGCTTAATTTACCGAAATTACTTCATCAGCGTGTCGTTGGTCAAGATGAAGCGGTAGAACTCGTATCTAACGCAGTTATTCGTGCAAGAGCAGGTATTAAAGATCCAAACCGTCCAATTGGTAGCTTCCTATTCTTAGGACCAACTGGTGTCGGTAAAACAGAACTCGCAAAAGCACTTGCGGAAACGATGTTTGATAGTGAAGACAACATGATTCGTATCGACATGAGTGAGTATATGGAAAAACACGCAGTGTCTAGATTAATCGGAGCGCCTCCAGGATACGTTGGATACGAAGAAGGTGGACAATTAACTGAGCAAGTGAGAAGACATCCGTATTCGGTGATTCTTTTAGATGAAGTTGAAAAAGCACATACAGATGTGTTTAACATCTTACTTCAAATTATGGATGACGGTAGACTGACAGATTCTCAAGGTCGTACTGTTGATTTTAAAAACACTATTCTCATCATGACATCGAACTTAGGATCACATTATCTACTCGATACGATGATTCAAGGTGGAGAAATTAACGATAAAACGAGAGAAGTCGTTATGAGTGAAGTGTTAACGCACTTTAAACCAGAAATCGTAAACCGTATGGATGACATCGTTATGTTTAGTCCATTAACTGAAGAAAATATGACAGGTATCGTCGATAAGTTAATCGATGAATTAAATGTACGATTAAGTGACCAACATATGAGTATTTCAGTATCACAAGATGCTAAAAAATATATCGTTAAAGAAGCGTACGAACCAGAGTTTGGTGCACGACCATTAAAACGTTATATTCAACGTGAAATCGAAACGCCACTTGCAATTAAAATGATTGAGTCGAACTTAGAAGAAGGTCTACACGTCGATATCGACGTAAAAGACGGCACATTTATATTTGACTTACAATAAAAATAAAACTCTATTGAGAAAAATCTCAATAGAGTTTTTTAGTTTGAAAATAGTTCTGTCGCTTTAACTGCGCGTTTCCATCCGTCGTACTTCTTGTTGATTTTTTCTTTATTTTCTTGAGGATGAAATGCATAATCAATTGACTTCAGTTCTTTTAACGCTTCTTTAGATTCAAAGAAGTTAACCGCAAGACCTGCTAAAAATGCTGCACCAAGTGCTGTTGACTCTAAATATTTTGGCCTTTCAACAGTACATTCAAGTAAATCTGATTGGAATTGCATTAAAAAGTCGTTTGCAGAAGCACCACCGTCGACGTTTAACTGTTTGATTTGGGTCTTGCTATCTTTACGCATCGCGTTTAGCACGTCATACGTTTGGTATGCGAGTGATTCTAACGTCGCACGTATAATGTCTTCTCTAGACGTGCCGCGAGTGATACCAAACATCGCTCCACGTGCATGCATATTCCAATAAGGAGCACCGAGTCCTGTAAACGCAGGAACGACATAGACATCCGTGTCATCAATTTCAGTTGCGAGTTGTTCGCTTTTTGCCGCATCATCAAAGAACATCATTTCATCTCTTAACCACTGAACGGCACTCCCCGCAACAAATATCGATCCTTCCAGTGCGTATTTAACAGGTTCATCTTTTAATTGATATGCGATAGTAGATATTAATCCATAGTTTGAAGCGGGTACTTCCTCACCTGTATTTAATAGTAGGAAACAGCCAGTACCATATGTATTTTTTGCTTCTCCTTCTTCAAAACACGTTTGACCAAATAGTGCCGCTTGCTGGTCACCAGCGATTCCTGCGATTGGAATTGAAGCACCAAAGAAATGATTTGTATCCGTATACGCATAAATTTCACTAGAAGATTTTACTTCAGGCAACATTTTCTTAGGAATATTTAGAATTTCTAAAATCTCATCATCCCACTTGAGCGTATGAATGTTAAATAACATCGTACGACTTGCATTTGTGACATCTGTAATATGTGTTTTACCGGATGTTAATTTCCACACAATCCAGCTGTCGATCGTTCCAAATAGTAAATCACCGTTTTCTGCCATTTCTTGTGCGCCTTCAACGTTGTCGAGTATAAAACGAACTTTCGTCGCTGAAAAATACGGATCTAATATAAGACCAGTTTTATCTTTAAATAACTCCTCATAGCCATTTGCTCTTAACTCTTCAGTAATTCCATCAGTTTGTCTCGATTGCCAAACAATTGCATTATAAATCGGAAGACCAGTGTGTTTGTTCCACACGACGGTCGTTTCACGTTGATTTGTTATACCAATTGCTTTTATCATATCGGCTGTTAAATTGTTATCTCCGAGTACTTGAGCGATTACAGATAATACAGAACTCCAAATTTCGTTTGCGTTATGTTCTACCCAACCAGATTTAGGAAAATATTGTTTAAACTCCATTTGGGAAGTCGCTTTAATGTCTCCGTTTTTATCGACGAGGATTGCACGTGTTGACGTCGTTCCTTGGTCGATAGATAATATGTAACTCATCAGGTCACCTCGTTTATATAATGATAGAAAAAAAGACTCTATTCGTAATAGAGTCTTCTAGTAAGTATAGATTACTGTTTGTCCTCAGTGTAATTGTGGCGAGGCTTCATGACGACATCTAAGAAGAATACGACTAATGTAATAAGCACAGCAAATAATAATCCGATCTCAGGATATAGCTGTCCGCCACCACTTAAACTGTTTAGGATAAAGTTAATCATTTGAGTGAGCAAAAATGCCCAAATGAACGTGATTACAAATCTCAAATCAGACACTCCTAATAATTTAATTCTCTTTTCAATATTTATTTTACAATAAATCATTCAAAAAGTATACAACATAGAGTATAATATGTGTATGCGTTTACATGTAAGGCAATTTTTTAAAATACATATCAGAATTTATTAAATTTTATGATAATATTGATTTATCTTACAATTGTCTTTACAATTAAAAACAACTTATTTGCACATCCTTTAAAATCATGAAAGGAAGTTTGGTGAACAATATGGATGAAAAATTACTATCAGTAAAGAACTTAACAACATCATTTAAAATTAACGGGGAATACTACCCGGCTGTTGATAATGTTTCGTTCGATATTAAGAAAAACGAAGTACTCGCTCTCGTTGGTGAGTCAGGTTCAGGGAAAAGTGCGACAGCATTTTCTCTTATGAAATTACATAGACACGCGCGTGTTGAAGGTGAAGTGTTCTTTGAAGATAAGAATATTTTGAAAGCTAGCGAGAAAGAAATGAATAACATTCGCGGTGGCGAATTCTCTATGGTTTTCCAAGATCCGATGACAGCGCTCAATCCTTTAATGAGAATCAAGGATCAAATTATAGAAACTTTAACAATTCATAAAACGAAAGAGAAAAACGAAAGAGAAGCTTATGCAATCGAGTTATTAAAACGTGTTGGTATTGCGAGAGCAGAACAAGTCGCTGAAGCATATCCGCATGAATTATCTGGTGGGATGAGACAGCGTGTCGTTATCGCGATTGCAATCGCAAATAAGCCGAAGCTGCTTATCGCTGACGAACCGACAACAGCACTTGACGTTACGATTCAAGCGCAAATTTTAGATTTAATTCGTGAACTAAAAGACGATTTAGGTTCTGGTGTACTTTTAATCACTCACGACTTAGGTGTCGTTGCAGAAATGGCAGACAAAGTTGCTGTTATGTATGCAGGTCAAATTGTGGAGATGGCACCTGTTAAAGAATTGTTTAAAAACCCACTTCATCCGTATACGAGAAGTTTACTCAACTCGTTACCATCTGAAGATGTGTTAGGAGATAAATTACACGTCATTCAAGGTGTGGTTCCAGCACTTGATAAGATGGATCGTACAGGTTGCCGATTTGCACCACGTATTCCATGGATTGACGAGTCGGCTCACGAAGAGAATCCTCAGTTACGTGAAGTTGAGGACGGACATTTTGTAAGATGTACGTGCTACAAACACTTCTACTTAGATTCTTCAGCTGAATTAACGCAAGAAGTTGAAGCGGAACAGTTTGGAGCGTTGCACCAAGGAGGTAATGAGTAATGGCGGAATACTTATTAGAAATTAACGACCTAAAGGTCTATTACCCAATTAAAGGTGGGTTCTTTAATACGACAAAGGATTACGTCCGTGCAGTTGACGGCGTAACGATTAAAATTCCAAAAGGAAAAACATACGGCTTAGTTGGAGAATCTGGTTCAGGTAAAACGACGACTGGTAAAGCTGTTATGGGACTAAATAAAGTGAGTGGTGGGGACATTTACTTCGAAGGTAAACACTTAAACAGTGGTAAAAAAGTAGACGTCAGTCGTGACGTTCAAATGATCTTCCAAGACCCGTATTCATCATTAAATCCGCGTAAACGCGTATTTGACATCGTTGCTGAACCTCTTAAAAACTACGAGAAGTTATCAAAAGACGAGTTGATTAAAGAAGTGCTTCGACTGCTTTCTCGTGTTGGTTTACCACCTGGTTCAATTTATAAGTACCCACACGAATTCTCAGGTGGTCAACGTCAGCGTATCGGTGTTGCGCGTGCAATCGCGTTAAATCCTAAGTTAATTATCGCGGATGAGCCGGTATCGGCATTAGACGTATCAGTACAAGCGCAAGTACTTAACTTCATGCAAGAAATCCAGCAAGATATGGATTTAACGATGTTATTTATTGCCCATGACTTAGGGGTAGTGAGACATATGTGTGAGTGGATTGGAATTATGTATCAAGGCCGACTTGTAGAAGAAGGTCCAGCCGAAGTGATCTTTAAAAATCCACAACATATTTACACGAAGAAGTTAATTGCTGCAATTCCGGATGTAAACGTGGATAACATCGAAGAGAACTTACGTAGACGTAAAGAAGTTCAAGAAGAATATGAGAATCATTTCAAAGATTATTTAGATGAAGATGGTAAGCCTTTCCCTCTCGTTGAAATTTCTGAGAATCATAGAGTCGCTTTACCACCAGAAGGAGGTAAAAATTAAATGATCAAATTTACTATTAGACGATTCTTAATTGCATTACCGCAATTATTCTTGCTGAGTTTATTAATTTTCTTCCTCGCAAGTTTAATGCCAGGGGATGCGTTAAGTGGGGTATTAGACCCGAACATTTCTGCAGAAGCATTAGAGAGACAACGTGAGGCAATGGGGCTAAATAACCCATGGTATATTCAATATAGAGACTGGGTATTCAACATGCTTCAAGGAGACTTTGGTCGTTCGTATTTTAAACAACAGCCAGTATTAGATGTTATTGGTGACCGTTTAATGAACACAGTTTGGTTATCGTTATTCTCGACAATTTTAATTTACTTACTTGGTATTCCATTAGGAATGTTATCAGGTCGTTATAACGACTCATTATTAGACAACGTTATTACAGGTTACACATACTTAGGTTTCGCAACACCAACATTCATGTTCGCTTTACTTATGGTATTAGTATTCGGATTTAATTTAGGTTGGTTCCCAACTTCAGGTTCAGTGAACCCGAATGTAGATCCATGGACGATGGGATACTTCTTTAGTAAAATACATCACTTAATATTACCTTCGTTATCGATCGCCTTAATTGGACTCGTTGGTACGGTTCAGTACTTACGTGGTGGTATTATTGAAACGAAACAAAAAGATTACGTTACACTTGCACGTGCAAAAGGTTTATCTGAAAGTAAAGTGTATAGAAGACACATTTTCAGAAACGCGATTATCCCAATCGCTGCATTCTTTGGTTATGAAATTGCGGGATTACTTGGTGGTTCGATTTTCATCGAGATGATCTACGCGTATCCAGGAATGGGTCGTTTATTCTTAGAATCGATTTCGACGCGTGACTTCAGCGTTGCGAACGTATTAATTTTATT
The DNA here is from genome assembly GCF_000438455.1 of Nosocomiicoccus massiliensis. Classification (GTDB taxonomy): domain Bacteria; phylum Bacillota; class Bacilli; order Staphylococcales; family Salinicoccaceae; genus Nosocomiicoccus; species Nosocomiicoccus massiliensis. Next base: position 7,276 of record NZ_CAVG010000134.1, on the reverse strand, counting down.
CTATGGATTCTTAACAATTGTCGGTACATTATTATCTGACATTATTTTAAGTATTATCGATCCAAGGATTCGTATTAAATAAGGAGGGTGTCACATGACAAAGGATAATAAAAATTTAAATGATGAAAACCGTGAGTTAAAAGATGTCAATCCAGACAACACAGCTTTTGAGAATGACAAAGATGATGCACACCCGACGAATATCGATACACATAACCAAGCAGGTGTATACGGAATTGAATCACACGATTCAATCGATGTAGAAAACTTGCCGAGATCGACACCAGGGTGGAAAGTTTTACTTCAAGAAATTTTAGTAGACAAAGTTGCGCTATTCAGCTTAATTATTATGATTGCAATTACATCATACGTTTTTGGACTAACGATGTTCTTAAAACAATCAGAAATCGTAACAGTAGATTTATTATCACTGAACCAACCGCCAAACGAAGAGTTTAGACTCGGTACGGACTACGGTGGACGTGATATTTTTGGACAATTAATTATCGGTACGAGAAACTCGTTACTAATTGGTTTCCTCGTTACAGCAATATCAGTATCATTCGGTACGGCTTATGGAGTAATCTCTGGTTACTTCGGAGGACAAGTGGACAATATCCTCATGCGTATCGTAGACTTTATGATGGTTTTACCGTTCATCATGATCATCGTTGTGTACGTTACAATTTCACCAAGCTATAATGTCGTGAGTTTCTCACTCATCATGAGTGCGTTCTTATGGACAGGTACAGCGAGATTAATACGTTCACTAGCGATTCAAGAGAAAGAACAAGACTATATTAACGCTTCGAGAACGTTAGGTAGTTCTCACGTTAAAATTATATTTACACAGTTATTACCGAACTTAGTCGGTATTATCATTGTTAACTCAACGCTATCACTCGCTTCGAATATCGGTATTGAGTCGGGACTCTCATTCATTGGATTTGGATTCCCTGAAGATACACCGTCACTCGGAACGCTATTATCTTATGCAACACAAACGCAAACGCTACGCTTAAGACCGTGGATCTGGGCACCAGCGGCGATATTAATCTTAATATTAATGCTTTGTGTACGTAACGTTGGTGAAGCGTTACGCCGAGCAGGAGATGCGAGACAACGAAATGCATAAATTTACATTTAAGACCAAGCGAATGCTTGGTCTTTTTTGTGTTATTTAATAATTACAAAAAAATTTGTAAAAAATATCCGAAAACGATTTCACTTTTTTTCGAAATAGGGTATAATATTGTTATAGATTTAAAACGGTTTCAATTTTTTGAAAAGAAATTCAATTTTGATATTGATTAATCTGAATTTTATGATAATATCAAAATTAGATAACATTTCTATACCGTTATCTTTTATATCTAAAGGGGGAAACAAAGATGAAGAAACACAATTGGTCTCGCGTACTTTTCGGTATGGGATCATCTCTAGCTCTTGTTCTTGCAGCTTGTGGTGGCGGCGGAAGCGATGACGCAGCTGACGGCGATAAGGACAAAAAAGATGACGGCGGCGGTACAAGTAACGCAGAGCCTAGCGAAGAAGGAGTCTATAATTACGAAGACTTCAGCAAAACGGTTTCAAACACAGGTGAACCATCTGGTTCAGGTAAGTTAAAAGTTGGTTACACTTCAGATACTCCATTTGAAGGTACACTAAACTGGGCGTTCTACCAAGGTGCTCCAGATGCTACTATGATTGGATACTTCGATGAAGCTGCATTCAGAATGGACGCTGACTTCCAGTACACTCAAGACGGATTAATCGGATTTGAGTTAAACGAAGAAGACAACACAGTAACATTCAAATTACAAGCAGATGCTAAATGGCACGATGGTACACCAGTTACTATCCAAGACTATGTTGCATCATACGAAGTAATCGGTCACCCTGACTACGACGGTGTTCGTGGATCAAGCGACGGATTTACATTAATTGAAGGATACGAAGAGTATCAAGCTGGTGAAGCTGATGAAATCTCTGGTATCGAAGTAGTAGACGATAAAACAGCTGTATTTACATACAAAGAACTTGCACCATCATTAACGGCTGGTGGTTTCTGGGCATACTTATTCCCTGAAAAGTACTACGAAGGTGTAGAAGTTAAAGATATGGCAGCAGCAGATCAAACACGTCAAAACCCAATTGGTATTGGACCATATAAAGTTAAATCAATCACTTCAGGTGAAGCGATTATCCTTGAGAAAAACGAAGATTACTGGCAAGGTGAACCAGGAATGGACGGAATCGAAATCAAAGTTATTCCTTCATCTTCTGTAGCTGATGCAGTTCAAAAAGGTGATATCGACGTAGCGTTATCATTCCCAACTGACCAATATCCAGACGTTGCTGAAATGGATAACGTTGAATGGTTAGGTCAAATTGACGGAGCATACACTTACATTGGTTTCAAACTTGGTGAGTGGGATGCAGACAAAAACGAAGTTAACTACAAGCCAGACGAAATGAAAATGGGTGACAAAGAATTACGTCGCGCAATGTGGCACGCAGTTGACAACGATGCTGTCGGTAATAAGTTCTATAAAGGTCTACGTTGGGGAGCGAACTCATTAATCACTCCTTACCACAAAGACTGGTATAAAGAAGACTTAGAAACTCCTAAATACGATCCAGAAAAAGCAAAACAAATCTTAGCTGACGCTGGATATGAAGACACAGACGGAGACGGATTCGTTGAAACACCAGACGGTGAAAAACTACAAATCAACTTCGCTTCTATGTCAGGTGGAGACATTGCTGAACCATTAGCAAACTACTACATCCAATCTTGGAAAGAAATTGGACTTAACGTAGAAAAAACTAACGGTCGTTTAATCGAATTCAACACATTCTACGACATGCTTAAAAACGATGACAAAGACATTGACATCTACCAAGGTGCATGGGGTGTAGGTTCTGACGTTGACCCTTCAGGATTATACGGAAGAAAAGCTGCATTCAACTACCCACGTTACGCTTCTGAGAAAAACGATGAATTACTGAAAAAAGGTAACTCACAAGAAGCACTTGATATTGAATACAGAAAAGAAGTATACAATGAGTGGCAAGAATTTATGGCTGAAGAAATTCCAGTATTCCCAACTCTTTACCGTGCATACGTAGTACCAGTTAACAAACGTGTTAAAAACTGGACTGAAGAGTACGGATATAACCCTGACTTCCAATTATACAAAGTCGGTGTAGATGAAGAGTAATTCGCTACTCACTAAAGCTTAAGTACATGAGTACTTAAGCTTTTTTTGTTTGATTAAAACAAAAAAATGTGCTAAATTAGTACCTAGTAATAAAAAGGTGAGGTGTGGTGAGATGACGAATGTAGGGATCATCGGTATGGGTAGTTATTTACCAGAAAAAGTAATGACCAATCACGACTTTGAAAAGATATTAGATACGTCAGATGAATGGATTACTGAAATGACGGGTATAAAAGAAAGAAGATTTGCTGAAGAAGATATGGATACGAGTGATATGGCAGTATTAGCAGCTAAAAGAGCGATGGAGAACTCTGGAGTAACAAAAGATGACATCGATATGATTATCGTTGCTACTTCAACACCAGACCATCACTTTCCAACAGTCGCGAATATCGTTCAAAGTAAACTCGAGTTAAATCATGTACCATCATTTGATCAAGCAGCGGCTTGTACAGGATTTATATATGGGTTAGTTACCGCTTATAATTACATAAAAGCTGGGACTTATAAAAAGGTGCTTGTCATCGGTGCAGATAAGTTATCAAAAATGATTGATTTTGAAGATCGATCTACTGCGATACTGTTTGGCGATGGTGCGAGTGCAGCTGTCGTTGGAGAAGTCAGTGAAGGCTATGGAATAAAATCATTTGAACTCGGAAGTAACGGTGACGGTGGTAAGTGGCTATATGACGATAAAGACACGAAATACATTAAAATGAACGGAAGAGAAGTATTTAAGTTCGCAGTAAGAATTATGGGAGAACTCAGCGTATCTGTTACAGAAAAAGCGGATATGACAAGTGAGGATATCGATATGCTCATCCCGCACCAAGCGAATATTCGTATTATGGAATCGGCTAGAAAGAGAATGAACTTACCGAGAGAAAAAATGAGTGAAACGATTCAATTATATGGAAACACGTCTGCGGCTTCAATTCCAATCAGCATTGAACATGAAGTCAAACATAATAAAATAAAAGATGGAGATAATATTGTCTTAGTTGGGTTCGGCGGCGGCTTAACATGGGGCGCTGTCTGTATGACTTGGGGAAAATAATAGGAGGAATATAAATGAACGAAAGAAGAGTTGTAATTACAGGTATGGGAGCATTAACACCGATTGGAAATACTGTCGATGAGATGTGGGAAAATGCATTAAATGGTGTAAACGGAATTGGTAAAATTACGAGAATTGATACGAGTGAATATGATGTACACGTTGCTGGTGAACTTAAAGACTTTGACGGTGAAGAATATTTTGGCCGTAAAGAAGCACGTCGTATGGACCGTTTTACGCAATATGCAGTTGCTGCTTCAGATGAAGCGGTTAAAGATTCTGGATTAAATATCGACGAAATTTCAGAACGTACAGGTGTATGGATTGGATCAGGTATCGGAGGTATTCAAGCATTAGAGGACGGTTTAAGAGTACTATTTGATCGCGGTCCAAAACGTGTAAGCCCGTTATTTGTTCCAATGATGATTCCAGATATGGCAGCTGGTCAAGTATCGATTCGCCATAACGCAAAAGGCCCTAACGGTGCGACCGTAACTGCATGTGCATCAGGCACGAACTCGATTGGGGACGCGTTTAGAATCGTTGCGAGAGGCGATGCTGACGTTATGATTTCAGGTGGAACAGAGTCTCCAATTACGCATATGGGTGTCGCTGGATTTCAAGCGAATCGTGCTTTAAGTAAATCGAATGATCCGAACTATGCCTCTGTTCCATTTTCAGAAGACCGCTCAGGCTTTGTAATGGGTGAAGGTGCAGGCATCGTTATTTTAGAAGAGTTAGAGCATGCGAAAGCACGCGGAGCAAAAATTTATGCTGAGATCGTTGGTTACGGCTCAACAGGAGATGCGCATCATATTACAGCGCCAGCACCAGAAGGTGAAGGTGGCGCGCGTGCGATTCAAGCGGCGTTAAACGATGCTGGTATTAAACCAGAACAAGTTCAATATATTAACGCACACGGTACGTCAACGCCTTACAACGATGAGTTTGAAACACTTGCGATTAAAACAGTATTTGGTGATCATGCGTATAATTTAAAAATTAGCTCAACAAAATCAATGACTGGTCACTTACTCGGAGCAACAGGTGCTATGGAAGCAATTATTACTGCAAAAAGTATTCAAGAAGGCAAAATCCATCCGACGATTAACTTAACAAATCAAGATCCTAAACTTGATTTAGATTATGTTAAAGACGGACAAGAAGATTTAGACATCGATTACGCAGTAACAAATAGCTTAGGATTCGGTGGACATAATGCGACACTCGTGTTAAAAAAATATACAGAATAATATAGAATTAAATATTGAATAAACGCGAAATCTTAATTGATATCGCGTTTATTTTTTCATACTAAATAAATGTGTATTAAAACAAAAAAGAGATTTATTCATATTAAAACGCTTTAAATGCTATGTAAAACGCTTTTATGATTTTGTATACTAAACATAGATTAGAAAAGGAGGCGCTTTAAGTGCTATTATTAGGAGCTACGCGTGTGCGTGACGCAGTCACTTTAGATTGGCAAACGTACGTTATGATTGTACTATACTTCTTAATTCTTTTAGTCATTGGTTGGTATAGTTACAAGCGATCGACAGGAGATTTAAATGAGTATATGCTAGGTGGTCGTAACATTGGACCATACGTAACCGCACTATCTGCCGGAGCAGCAGATATGAGTGGTTGGATGATCATGGGGTTACCTGGTGAGGTATACTCAGTTGGTCTTTCAGCAGCATGGCTTGCGATCGGTTTAACTGTTGGTGCTTATATCAACTACTTCGTCGTTGCACCGAGATTACGTGTGTATACAGAAATCGCAAATGATTCGATTACGATTCCTGAATTTTTAAATAACCGCTTAAGCGATAACACGAACTTAATTAAAATTATTTCAGGCCTTATTATCGTTGTATTCTTTACATTATATGTAAACTCAGGTCTCGTTGCAGGTGGACGTTTATTTGAAAGTGCGTTTGGTACATCATACCACTTCGGGTTAATCTTAATTGCTGTAATCATTATCGTTTACACATTCTTTGGAGGATATTTAGCGGTATCACTTACTGACTTCTTCCAAGGTGTCATTATGTTAATTGCGATGGTTATGGTACCAATCGTAGCGATGCTTCAATTATCAGGTTTAGATACGTTAAGCCAAGCTGCAGAGCTTAAACCGACAAACTTAGATTGGTTTAAAGGTACGACAGTTATCGGGATTATCTCATTTATTGCATGGGGACTTGGTTACTTCGGACAACCACACATCATCGTTCGATTTATGTCTGTTCAAAATGTTAAAAAATTAAGAACAGCACGTCGCTTTGGTATCGGTTGGATGGCAATCAGCCTACTCGGTGCAGTACTCGTTGGTTTAACAGGGATTACGTTTGTAAATAGTAACGGATTAGTTCTTGAAGACCCAGAAACAATCTTTATTTTAATGGGGCAATTATTATTCCATCCATTAATTGGAGGGTTCTTACTCGCAGCAATTTTAGCAGCGATTATGAGTACGATTGCGTCACAATTAATTGTAACGTCTAGTGCGTTAACAGAAGACTTCTATAAGTTAATTCGTGGTAAAGAAAATGCGAATAGTCGTCAAAAAGAATTTGTTATGGTTGGACGTATTTCAGTACTACTCGTTGCAGCAGTAGCGATGGTTATCGCTTGGAGCCCGAATGCTACAATCCTAGACTTAGTTGGTAACGCTTGGGCAGGATTCGGTGCAGCATTTGGTCCAATCGTAATCCTCTCACTTTACTGGAAAGGTTTAACGAGAACAGGTGCGTTATCAGGTATGATCGCAGCATCAGTGACTGTTATTCTTTGGATTACAGTTGTTTCACCAATGGGTGAAACAGGTTCAGATTTCTGGAACTTATATGAAATTTTACCAGGTTTCATCGTTAACTTAATTGTAACTGTTGTTGTAAGTTTATTTACAGCAAAACCAGCTCAAGATGTTGAAAAAGAGCTTAACACAGTAAAATCAATTATCAAACATGAATTAGAATAAAAAAACGGG
>NZ_CAVG010000133.1 GCF_000438455.1 Nosocomiicoccus massiliensis | reverse complement strand
ATTTCACTTTATATCAGTTATCCCTTAGTACAAACCATTTACCAAATTTCTATACTACATCACACCATCCGAGAGATATATTAATAATAATCCACTTGAATGGAAGCTTTTTTTGTACCATGCTGCCATTAATAAAAGTTATGATTTTAATCAATTTGTAAAATCTCTAAGTATACGAAAAGTGAATGGGATGAATGAATATGATATCGCGAATCGATTACTAAAAGAATTTAAAGAAATATTTCGAATTGCGAACAAAATGAGTTGCATCAAAGTCTAAATATTGAGAAAATGTAAGTGATTACAAATTTGGAGGTACATTATGGGAGAATTATTAAAACGTGAAGATCAACGCGTAGAAGATACGTGGGATTTAACATCAATTTTTGAATCAGATGAAAAATGGGAGGAAGCATATAAAGAAGTAGAGAATCGTCTGTCTGAAGCGGATACGTTCAGAGAAAAAGGCATTCAAAGTTCTGATGACTTACTTGAAGTGCTTGAAGCTGAAAGAGACTTAGGCGTTACTTTATCTCAAGTATATGTGTATTCACATTTAAAACATGACCAGGATACATCTAACAGTAAATACCAAAGCATGGAATCTCGTGCAATGTCTTTATATACAAAATTTGCTTCAGCATGGAGCTTCTTAACTCCAGCACTTATGCAAATCGATGAAGAGACGTTAAACAGCTATGCTGAAGAAGATAAATTAAAAGAATTTAAGTTCGATCTTGAAAAGATTAACAAACAACGTGCACACGTACTAAGCGATAAAGAAGAGAAATTACTCGCTCAAGCAGGTCTCGTATTAAACAATCCAGGGTCGACATATGCGATTTTTAACAATGCAGATTTATCGTTTGATAATGCAGTAGACTCAGACGGAAATTCACACGTGTTAACTCAAGGGACGTATATTGATCTACTTAAATCAAGCGATAGAGCGCTTAGAAAATCAGCATATGAAACTCTATACAAAAAGTATGGAGAATATGAAAATACGTTAGCTCAAACACTTTCTGGTGAAGTCGATAGCCATGTGTTCACAGCTGAAGCACGTGGCTACAAATCAAGCCGTGACCAAGCGTTATCAAACAACCATATTCCTGAAGAAGTATATGATCAACTCGTTGACGTAGTAAATGATAATCTTCATTTACTACACAGATATACTGAGTTACGTAAAGAGATGTTAGGTTTAGATGAGTTAACGATGTATGATATTTATACACCGCTTGTTGACGAAGACTTTAAAGTCACATACGAAGAAGCAAAAGATCACGTCATTGAAGGAATGGCACCTCTCGGTGAAGAGTATCAAGACATTTTAAGAGAAGGATTTAACAATCGCTGGGTAGATATTTACGAAAACCAAGGTAAACGTTCTGGTGCGTATTCTTCTGGAACATATGGTACAAATCCATATATTTTAATGAACTGGCAAGATAACGTTGATAACATGTTTACGTTAGCACATGAATTTGGACATTCAGTACACAGCTACTACAGTCGTAAAAACCAAACAGCGAACCAATCAGGGTATTCAATTTTCGTCGCAGAAGTGGCTTCTACATTTAACGAGGCATTACTTGCAGATCATCTATATAAAAATTTAGATGACGATAAAAAGAAATTATATCTATTAAATGAGCAACTTGAAGGATTTAGAGGAACAGTATTCCGTCAAACGATGTTTGCTGAATTCGAGCATAAAATCCATACGTTAAAAGAAAGCGGCGAGCCGTTAACAGCGGACAAATTAAACGAAGTGTATGGTGATTTAAACAAGAAATACTACGGTGACGCAGTATCTTATGACGATTTAATAAGTAAAGAGTGGGCAAGAATTCCACACTTCTATATGAATTACTATGTCTACCAATATGCAACAGGTTATTCAGCAGCTGCGACGTTATCTGAAATCGTATTAAACGGAACAAAAGAAGATAGCGAACGCTACATTAACGAATTCCTGAAAAAAGGTTCATCAAACTATCCAATTGAAATCTTAAAAAATGCTGGTGTCGATATGACAACGCGTGAACCAATTGAAAAAGCGATGAAATTCTTTGAAGAGAAGTTAGATCAATTCGAACAACTCATTAAAAGCAAATAATGATATAAGCTAAAGATGAGAGTCACTCGTGACTCTCATCATTTTATGTATAAAAAAAGCAACCATTTATACATGGTTGCCGATTGCTTCAAAATAAATTTCATCTCCGTGTGTGACAGAGCTGATATACTGTGACAATTGTAGTTGTTTTAATTCTTTTTGTAATACAGAATCTTGCCAATCATAGATTATCTTTAACTCATCGATGCTGACGAGTTCGTTCTTTTTAATATATTCATAAATGTGAGGCAATGCTTTCTTTTGTATATCGATATCTAACAATTCGTGGATGACGTATGAGTAAATGAAATATTCATTTACACCTTCGATTTTAAGACCTTCAGACTCAATGTCACCGCTAAAAAATACAAATGTTGGTAGTAGATTGATATCCAGTTCACGATATAATGCGAGATCACGATTTAATAACGTGTGTAAGTTTTCAGATTCCATCTCTTCCATAAATGAATGAATATCAAGGTTGGCGAGCGTTGCGCTATCGATAATATGTTCTTTTGTGCACACAGAGTTCGACGGTGAAATTCTGTTAAATAAATAACGCATAAACTTACGTGCTCTATTTCTTCCTTGCACTTCTGCTGCTTTGTATGCAAGAGCGATATTGTCAATCTTTGAAGTCGACTGTGCCTGACATTTTGTCAGTACTCTTAGTGAGGGAGCAAGTATTTTATTGATACGAACATAATCACCATACTCGAGTAGTAGCTTGTTTACGATTGCTTCCATTTTTAAAGCATCTTTATGGAACGGATCAAAGAAATAATATATTTCAATTTGATGTTCTACTGGTTCGAGGAATAGTGAAATTACATTTGAATGTTTCAAAATCTGTCACCTCTAAATACTAATAAATCAGCGACTGTTAACCATCGCGTTTGCTGTAATTTCATAGCGTCTTAATACTTGAATTTTAATATCATCTGGAATATTTAAGTCGTTCATTGCTTTAGACATATTGTCTAGCCATGCATCTCTTTCCTTTATTGTGATAGGAAATGGCATATGTCTCATTTTTAACATCGGATGACCAAATGTTTCATTATACTTATTTGGACCACCGAGAAATTGGATTTGAAAGAGTTTT
>NZ_CAVG010000132.1 GCF_000438455.1 Nosocomiicoccus massiliensis | reverse complement strand
ATCGACATAATCATAAAAACGATCGACTAACGCTTCGATTGTCTCTTCACCAAGTTGCTTATAAACTGTAACCATCTATTTCTCCTTAATTCGACTCTAATGCTTTATAAAAACGTTCAACTTTAACAGGTGTATCTTTTTTAGTAATAGTAAACTTATCTAGCAGCTCATTGAAGATTGTCTCTTTCGACACGTCATCTACTTCAAATTCGATTTCGTAATCTTCATGACCTAAATATGTACTGTAATCTAAAACGAGTGTTCCACCATTATAATCTATTTCTTTACGAAGTGTCGTTAATTTGCCTACGACACGTAATGTTCGGTTAATTAAATGACTACGTATAATTAAAAACATCGGACGACTGAGCATATCTTTATTTACAACATCTCCGATTTGTATATCTTCATATAGAGGGTTGTGAAACTCTTCAGTCACATGCTCATCCATTGGAACTTTTAGCGTCAACATATTCACATCTTCACGCTTTCGAATACGTAACATTAAGTAATTACTTCTTAATTCGAAGCGGTCCGTATCGACGTAGTAATTCGTCTGAGAAACAGCTTCAACATCTTTAAATAAGGCACGTTCTATATTTTCAAATTCATCTTTAGTTAATAAATTTTTAAATTCAATTTCAGTCTCTTGCATAATAGCCTCCTATTCATTATTATTGCGATTTCATAAGATTAAGTAAAGCATTACACATTAAATACGTCGAAAGGGTACAAGTGTGGTAGAATAAGTACCGGTAGAGGTGATAGTAATGGATATCTATATTAATGAAATTAAATATGAAGACGATACATTAAAATGCTACGTTGAAAATGATTTAACCGATAAAACACTTGTAAGTACAGAGCAGATGATTGTAGACTCTGATAACTTTACGATTATTTACATATTAGATGATGGTGAAGAGTACATCCGCACGCATTTCGTATCCGAAACGTGGGAAATGTTAGCGAGATACTATAACAAAACTGTCACTGTAAACGATCAAGTAGAGCTTAAAGAATTTTTCACGGAATTAGATGTGTTACTTGACAATATTAAAGATAATAGTAATTACGGCAAAGAGTTTGAAGGTAAAATTGTAGAAACTTTTGCAATTTAAAAGGGGGCTTAAAATATGGATGAGTGGAGCGTATTTTTATCTCCGTATCGACAAGCCATCGATGAACTTAAAATTAAGTTAAAAGGTATTCGACAAGAATATAAATTAACGAACCGTTCGTCTCCAATAGAATTTGTTACTGCAAGAGTAAAACCAGTACAGAGTATTATTGAGAAGGCGAGTAAAAATAATATCTCTTATGACGAACTTAGAAAAGATATGTACGACATCGCTGGTGTCCGTATTATGTGCCAGTTCGTCGATGATATTATGATTATTAGAGACTTAATCGATAAGCGAGAAGATATGAGAATTATCGAAGAGCGAGATTATATTAAACATACGAAAGAAAGTGGATATCGTTCGTATCACATCATTATAGAATATCCAGTTTCAACAGTAGAAGGTACGGTGAATATATTAGCTGAGATTCAGATCCGTACACTCGCTATGAATTTTTGGGCGACGATTGAACACTCGCTGAACTACAAATATAAAGGTGAGTACCCAGTAGAGATTAAAGAAAGACTTCAAAATGCAGCGGACGCCGCGTATCAGCTCGACCAAGAAATGTCATTAATACGCGAAGAAGTCCAGGAAGCACAGAAGTTCTTTTCTAAGAAACGCAACATCTAAACGAGGAGGAGATAATTATGCGATTTACAGTTATCTCAAAAAACGACGAAAAGTCAAAGTATACACGCGAGTATTTAATTCAAGGTATGAAAAAACGCGGTATGGAAGAAGATAATATACATCCGGAAATTATTATCTCCGTCGGCGGCGATGGAACGTTACTCGGTGCGTTTCATATGTATCAACATTTATTAAAAGAAACGATGTTTGTCGGTGTTCATACTGGAAACCTCGGATTTTACGCAGATTTTCATCCAGAAGAAGCGGACCAGTTAATAGACTTAATAGACCGTAGGGAATTTGTTGAAACAGAATTCCCACTCGTCTCTGTAACAGTAAATACAGATGACGGTGAAGAACGTCATCTCGCATTAAATGAGACGACATTAAAAATGGTACAAGGGTCGACGCTCGCAGTGGATGTTGGTATCGGTGGGAAACATTTTGAAAAGTTTAGAGGAGACGGTATTTGTGTGTCTACACCGTCTGGTTCTACAGCTTACAACAAATCACTTGGTGGTGCGTTAATTCACCCGTCATTTCGATCGATTCAACTTACAGAAATCGCATCGATTAACAACCGAGTGTTTAGAACGATTGGTTCATCGATTATTTTACCGAGCCATCACACGTTAAACGTGTATCCAAATAAAGCAGATACGCATTTACTGACAATCGATCACCTACATTTTCAGAAAAATGGTATTCGTTCAATTGAATATCAAGTGGCAGAGGAAACGATAAAATTTGCCCGTTTTAGACATTTTCCGTTTTGGCATCGAGTCAGGGAATCGTTTATATCAAGTGAGAGGTGAGTAAGATGTCAGTTGAAACAGAAGAAAAAGACTACACAAAACATGTGGAAGACATAGAAATAAAAGCAGCATATGATAACTTGATTATGCTGTTAGAACAAGAATCTTATGAGCCATTTCGTGAAGAGTTTTTAAAACTCCACGAATACGAACAAGGTGAGTTCTTCAATCTTTTAAATGATGAAGATAGAGAAAAATTATATCATTTACTCAGTCCAAAAGAAGTGGCGGATTTCTTTGACACGCTATCTATTTCTAATGAGGAAATGGAAGAGATTTTAACAAGTATGGACGCGAGATACGCTGCACAAGTACTCGGTGCAATGCAGTACGACAACGCAGCGGATATTATGAACTTCTTACCAAAAGAAGTCATGATGAGCTTCTTAGCACTTATGAAAAAAGAAGACCGCGAAGAAATTCGTATATTAATGAACTACGAAGATGATACCGCGGGAGGTATCATGACGACGGAGTTCGTCTCAATCGACAGTGAAATGACTGTCCACGAGGCGATGGTGCACTTAAGAAAAGTAGCTCCAGATAGCGAGACCATTTACTACTTATTCGTCACTGATATTAACAACAAACTCGTCGGTATTATTTCGCTTAGAGATTTAATTATTGCGGATGAAGACGAATATATTGGCGATATTATGAAAGAACGTGTCATCTCGGTAAATGTCGCAGACGACCAAGAACAAGTCGCGTATATGATGAGAGACTATGACTTCTTAGCAGTACCAGTTTTAGATTATCAAGAACACTTAGTCGGTATCATTACTGCCGACGACATCATGGACGTTATCCAAGAAGAAGCAGAGGAAGACTACTATAGACTTGCCGGTATGAGTGATGAAGGCTCGCCACTTGACGATTCATCATTTACTGCAGCTAAAAAGAGACTTCCGTGGCTCATTGGTTTAACACTTATGGGTATGATTACCGCGACGATGTTATCAACATTTGAAGAGACGCTTGAAAAAGTAGCGTTACTCGGAGCATTTATACCGATTATCGGTGGAATGTCAGGTAATGCTGGGACGCAAAGTTTAGCGGTCGCTGTCCGTGGGCTTGCTACAGGTGAAATTAAACGCGTAAGTTTACTAAAGCTTGCGATTAAAGACATTCTTACGGGTATGATGACAGGATTCACTTGTGCGGTATTACTATTCATTATCATTACGATTCTATTTGGTGAACCTGTCGTCGGAATTATCGTAAGTATTTCATTATTTGTAGCGATGACATTTGCGACGCTATCTGGAACATTTATACCGATGGGGATGTCAAAATTTGGGATTGACCCTGCAGTAGCAAGTGGTCCGTTTATTACGACATCGAACGATATTATCAGTTTAATGATCTATTTCTCACTTGCAAATGCATTAATGAGTGCTTTAGTATAGATAATCATTGCATTTTTTTGAGAATCGATTTAAAATTAGTAGTAGGTACTAATAAGAATGGGGGATTCTCATGGATTTAAAAGGTAAAACATATGTAGTAATGGGTGTTGCGAACCAACGTTCAATCGCTTGGGGAGCAGCGCGTGCATTAGACAAAGCGGGAGCGAACATCGTATTCACGACATTAAACGACCGCTTTAAAGATCAAATCGAAAAGTTAAAAGGTGAACTCGAAGGCGACCATGACTTCATGGTAAACTGTGACGTTACGTCAGACGAAGATGTTGAGCGTGCATTTAAAGAAATTGGCGAACACACAGGTGGAATTGATGGCGTGTTACATGCAATCGCATTCGCTAATAAAGACGAGTTAAAAGGTGGATACTCTGAAACGTCACGTGCAGGATTCCAACTTGCATTAGACATTTCAGCATATTCTCTTGCGATCGTGTCAAAAGAAGCGAAGAAAATCTTAAACCCAGGTGGGTCAATCGTAACAATGACTTACTTAGGTGGAGAACGTGCACTTCCAAACTATAACGTTATGGGTGTCGCAAAAGCAGCATTAGAAGCAAGTGTTAAATACTTAGCGCTTGACCTTGGTGAAGATGGATATCGTGTAAATGCGGTATCAGCAGGCCCAATTCGTACGTTAAGTTCATCGGGAATTGGTGAATTCAAAACGATTCTAAAAGAAATCGAAGAGCGTGCACCATTAAAGAGAAACGTCGACCAATTAGAAGTTGGTAATGCTGTAATGTTCTTATTATCAGATTTAGCATCAGGAATTACAGGAGAAGTATTACACGTCGACTCAGGATATCACGCAATGGCATAAAATTAAGCTAAGACCATCTGGTCTTAGCTTTTTTATCTTTACACTCCGTAAAAGAATCTAAGTACGTGTTCAATTTCTGGTTTCCACGTCTTCCATATATGGCCACCGTCGAGTTCTTTATATTCATATCGTTCTGGTATCGAAAAGAGTACTTCGTTTAACTCGCGGTTTGGATCTAAGAAGTTTGCTTGTCTGCCTGTAATTGTTACGAAGTCTTGTTCTTCAAGTCCAATTGTATGGTAAAAGTGAATGTTTTCAGTGCCTTCTGCTTCGATAATTTCATCATAAAATTCATCGGTAACTTCCGGACTAAATGCGAGAACATTTTTAAACATTTCTGGGTAATTAATCGCAAGTTTAATACTAAAGCTACCCGCTAAACTTTCACCCATTAAAGTTCTACTGTCGCGATTTTTCATTGTAGGAAACGTATCATCGACAAACGGAACAAATTCTTTTGCTATAAATTCCATAAACTCGTCTGTATGTTCACCTTCTGGTTGGAAGTGATGGTTACGCCACTCGACACTCGGGTAGGGGATTCCGACGATAATCGCAGCTTCTATCTCACCATCTTTATAAAGTCGTTCGTATATACGGTGGATTTGACCGTATTTAAAAAAGTCTTGTGAGTCAAACGTATAATAGACGTGATACTTACGATTTTCCTCAAAATCTTTTGGTATATAATATTGAAACTCGATTGTTTCGTTTAACACTTTAGAAAGTATTTCGTTGTTATGAATGCCTGTTGTATAATCCATTGTTATCTCCTTTTTATATATAGTGTAACGTATTTATAAAATATTGCAGTTAAACAGAATAATTCTTTCAATAATTCTTACATTCAATGATATAATAAAAACAAGTTTCGAAAGGAGACACGTCTATGCTGAATAAGATTTGGTTTCAAAGTGGTGTAGCGCTTATTATGACGCTCATCATTATATATATGACTGTGAAAGTACAGTATATATTTGTACCATTTTTCAAAATCATTGCGACAATTTTCGTACCTGTACTACTTGCTGGCGTCTTATTTTACATTACGATTCCAATTCAAGAATACCTAGAACGCCATAGCGCGCCGCGATGGCTATCGATGACTTCTGTATTTTTAATAATTGCGATTGTTATTACAGTGTTATCGATCTCCGTTATTCCGGTAATCACTGAGCAAGTTCAAAACTTGATTACACGTGGACCACTTATTCAACGTGAAATACAAAGTTTTATGAACACAGTAATCAATCAGAGGGATCGTTTACCGTTTGAGGTAAACTTAGATGAAATAACGAACCAAGTATTTGAAACAGGGTCTACGATGTTTAGTAGCGTTATCGCGAACGCATTTAAAATTATAATGAGTACAGTTTCGATTGTGATTTCACTTATTTTAGTACCATTTTTCTTTATCTTTATGTTAAAAGATCACGAAAAATTTGTACCGACAATTACACGTCCATTTACAGGTCGTTTTAAGTTATTTTTACTCGATACGATTAAAGATATCGATAAAACACTCCGTGCATTTATACAAGGACAAATGCTCGTGTCGTTTATATTATGTATTATTTTATTTATCGGTTATAGAATTATCGGTTTAGATTATGCATTATTACTCGCGGTGTTTGCGCTATTTATGAACGTCGTACCATTCGTTGGACCTTGGGTCGCATTTTTACCAGCAGCGATTCTATCGCTCATTCAAGATCCAATTATGTTCATTTGGGTATCACTCATCACACTTGCAGCGCAGCAAATCGAGTCGAATATTATTACGCCAAACGTTATGGGTCAGCAACTTGCCTTACATCCATTAACAGTTATTACGATTGTACTTGCAGCAGGAAATATCGCTGGATTCTTAGGAATTCTAATTGCGATTCCGACATATGCTGTTATAAAATCTATCGTTCAAAATATCTGGCGTTATAGACGTGATTTAAGTCAAACGTTAATTAGTGACGTTAAAGTACCAAAACAAAAGTATTAAATAGCTAAGTCCTCTCCTGTACTCGATATATAGGGTAAGGAGGGGATTTTTTGAATCCAATAGATATTTTGATTAAGAACAACTTTAAATTGACGAGTAATCCGCATACGATGACGCCGTTTGGGTTTAGAAATTATACTGTGAATGGATTCAACTATGACGCGTATTGCGGAGGGTTTCACCGAGCGTATGACTTTGCCAAACATGACGGCGCAGCGATTCCTGCAGTAATGAGCGGAGTCGTCGTTCAAGGAACGAGTAATTACGGCAATTTTGGTGGAACAGTCGTGATTGCAAACGAAACACTAGGCTATCAAGTAATATACGGACATTTAAAACGAAGTTTAATAGTGACGATTGGTCAGTATGTAAAATACGGAGAAACAATTGGATATCAAGGAGATACAAACAATTTAAATGCGCCTATGGCAAGCCATCTTCACATTCAGTTTCAGAGATACGGTTATTTAAAAGAAAAAGATTTTGTCTGTAGTGGAATTAGTGCTTATCATATTGATTTAAGAAAAGATCGATATTTTAACGGGATATTTATCCCGAAATACAATATGAATATTAGAAATAAACCAAGTTTAAAAGGAGAAAATATTTCATCTGCACAACCGAATGATAAATTACAGTTTAGAACAGTAACTTATAAAGATGGACACTATTGGTTAAAGTTAGATAATGGATATGTGTCATCAGGTACGAAT